>CAYQRU010000010.1:0-50421 GCA_964419945.1 uncultured Bacteroidales bacterium
TGGCGATTGTGACAGATCATTTTGGGATAGGATTGGAGATTTTTTCAGAGGGGATCCAAACAGTTGGGATGAGTATGAGGACAATACGAACGACTTTAGTGATTATTATTATCTAGATATTGACGGCTATTCTATAGATTATTACGATGGTTATGATGATTATGGTGCAAACGGGGGGATAATTGATAATACATGGCAGGCTTGGAATCATTATATGAATGGCAATGGTGCGCCTATTAGCCTCGGACCAAATACGGTTAATGCTTTGTTAAATCATAGCGCCTTTCAATACAGACATAACAGGATTATTACAGGTCAAACAACGGAATTAGCGGGTAATTTCGGTGTTAACATGGAAGGACGTGTTTTTCACGTAGGACGCACCAACGTGAATTACTCTATTAGCTGTGCTTCTGGGAATTGCAACGTTACTTATGAACTATTTGCCAATGACGGGTTTTGGGACGTGGATTATATTGATGAAAATACTTTAGGTAGAATACCTTACATTAGAGATTGGACAAACACCACGCCTGATAGGCTGGGGCTGAATTTAGAACGATTCGGAGGTACTCCTTATCCTTATATTCCAACTATACGAATCTTTACTTTTCCGAATCCTGGATATTAAACTTTGTAACTTATGAGAAAATTTCAAATATTATTGGTTATCGTTCTTATCATGGGTGCGGTGTACTTTGTTTTTGACAGACATTTATTTTATTATGGTAAAAACAATTTTAATTTTTATAATTCTCTCCCATTAGAGCTTAAACCTATTTTTAACTATGATATAAAAGGGGAATTTGCCATAGAAGATAAACACGGATTTTATCTTGTATCTTGGGGAAAGCACCAATATGTTGGTTCTGAAAAAGAAATAATAGTACAAGAGATAATTCGGTATGGATTTACTGATGAAAAACTAATTGCCCAGATAGCAGACACTGCTGGAAGTAACTACTATATTGAATTTAGTTCAAATACAAACCCTCAATCAAAGCAGGGTATTATTGTAAGTGTATGGGGTGAGGCAGAAAAGCCAACGCTTGAAGATTTCAGGTGGATTAAAATAAAAGGCAACGAGAAGGTGGAGATGATAGAATTGTTTCGTTTTGTTTCGCTGGTAGTTTTTATACTGTCTGTTCTATTTTTAATCTTTAAAATATTTAAACTGTTAATCAACAGAGCGCAAAAAGCACTTGTTTAAAACGCTGGAGTTTGAATAAATTCTACTTTAGAAGTAACAAGTTCTTCCGATGGCCATAAAATACCAACAAACAAGTAATAATAGATAACATGAACTATTTCGGACTATATATTTCCTGACTTGTCCCCATTTTTTTAGTGCGGTTGTAAGTGTCTTATTATCAGGCATATTTTTTAAAAAAGCACTACTTTTACCGCACTAATGGTGGTTTACTATGAAAATCAGGATAGTCAAAACTGCATCAAAGGCCCTGGCTGTGCAGGTTGTAAGTTACAGGAATAACAAAAGAATTATTTTGCAGCATATTGGTTCCGCACATTCGGAAGAAGCACTCAATGAGCTAATGACATTAGCAGAAGAATGGATAAAAGATCAGGGTAGTCAGCTCTCTAACTTTCCCGATGAAAATCCAAACAAGTTGTTGCATCTGAACTATAGCACCTTTATTGGGGTCAAGTACAATTTTTTCTACCAACAGATTCGTTCAATTCAGGATATGAATTGATTTGCTTTATGGCTCTTGTGATATCAAAGCATATCGCACTAAAAGCAGGCATTTCAATCAGAAGATTTATAGACGAATTAAAAAAGTAGTTGATGGTGAAATTCTGAATCACATCACTAACAAAACGGTGATCATAGAGGCCCAACATTCCCCAAAGATGGAGGCGATTATAGCAAAATTAGGAGCACCGCACTAAAAGGGACAAGTCAGGAAAATAATCTTAAACTTCTTTTTGGTGAGTATGGTATCAATCGTAGAAAGCAAAATGCCTTTATCCCCAGCCAAACTTCTTTTGAAATACCGCTCTAAACACCATTGAATTTTCAATTCAATAAATCCGCATAAGGTTTGTGAAATAATGCTCATAGGTTCTCTCTACGGCTATTCCAATTTTAGCTTCCCAGCGCTAGATCGCCCATCCCTTGAAGATATGCAAACGGTAAGTTGGCACGACAATTATGGGTTCAAACAGTTACCAACGATAGGCTCAAGTTATGATTTTCCCCCTATACCTCCTGGCGGAAGCACAAGCAACAGCTTTGTAAGCAATGTAAAATGAATATTCCGGGTAAATCCGGCCACTGATTCCGGACGAAAGCAGGTCATTATCAAAGGACGAATGTGTTGCCAAAATTTAAGCATTTTGTCTTCTGAGCGATTCTCAAGGTAAAAATTTTGCGGAAACAAAAAATAGATTTAATTTTGCCGCCTCAATAATGGGAGTTTAGCTCAGTTGGTTCAGAGCATCTGCCTTACAAGCAGAGGGTCACTGGTTCGAATCCAGTAACTCCCACACTAAAGCCGCAATTTCATTCCGGGTTGATTTATCCCCGGTGTCAAAAACAGGATCGGTTTCAGTCATGCCTCAGGTGAGGCTTTTTGCGGTTTTTGACTGCAACGCACACAGCATACTTATCAACGGACTTTGAACCCTCAATGGTATAAATGGTTCTGCTTTTGGGATCAGCCTCAATTTTGATAAAATAAGATCTGGTTGCCCAGTTGATATTTGCGAAATTGACGGCATTAACAACACCAGTTCCAATTTTTTTACAGGTAATACAGACCTTCAGGGAATAGAGTTTTGTCGCTTTTTTTACGCATATACCATCGAAAAAGAGCCTTGCCGGAGGTTCTCTGTGTTAATCAATCCGGTTAATGATCATTCTGCATCAAAATAATAATCCGGATCAACAATAGCTAATTACCAGCCAGTCAATGCAAATAACTTACCTTTGCAACCGCAAATTCAATTTCTATGGATTTTCTGAAAGAACATTCCGGCCTGTATACCGATCATTACCAGCTTACCATGGCTCAAGGTTATCTTTTGAGTGGTATGCAGAATACACAGGCATCTTTTGATTATTTTTTTCGAAAAAATCCTTTCAAAGGAGCTTATGTGATATTTGCCGGCCTCGGCGATATCCTTGATTACCTTGAAAATCTGAAGTTTAGCAAAGAGGATTGCGAATACCTTCGATCTGTTGGTTTTGATAAGCGTTTCACAGAATATTTAGGAAAATTCTCATTCAATGGAAATGTTTACGCTCCACGTGAAGGTGAAGTAATCTTTCCCGTCGAGCCTGTCATCAGGGTGGAAGGGAATATAATTGAAACCCAGATCATTGAAACAGCTTTACTGAATTTTGTAAACTTTTCATCGCTTATTGCGACAAAAGCACACCGGATTCGCATGGTATCAGGAGATCGTTTTTTAATAGATTTCGGACTACGCCGCGCTCAGGCACATGGTAGTATTCTTGCTGCCAAGGCTGCTGTTATCGGTGGATTCAACAGTACTTCAAATGTTTTCAGCGCCCATGCTTTCGGACTCAAATCGTCAGGAACGCTGTCTCATTCATGGATTCAAAGTCACGACGATGAATTAACTGCATTCAGGTCATTTGCGAAAATTTATCCCGATCATTGTTACCTGCTTGTAGATACTTATGACACTTTGAAAACCGGGATTCCCAATGCCATTATCGTTGGACATGAATTAGAAACCAGGGGTGAAAAGTTACAGGGCGTCAGGCTCGACAGCGGTGACCTTGCCTACCTGAGTAAAAAAGCCCGGAAAATGCTCGATGATGCAGGATTACATTATGTAAAGATCAGTTGTTCAAACCAGTTGGATGAATATGTGATTCGCAGCTTACTGGAACAGGGGGCTCCTATAGACTACTTTGGGGTGGGTACAAGGTTGGTTACCGGTCAGGATGATGCAGTGCTGGATGGTGTTTATAAATTGACGGAAAGCAATGGTAAACCCAGGCTGAAAATTTCTGAGAATATTGAAAAAATGATACTTCCGGGAGTTAAGAATGTCCACCGGTTTTATGATGCTGATGGTATGATGAATGCTGACGGAATCGCACTGGAAGGTGAAAAGAATATTAATATCATTTATCACCCTTATCAACCCGATAAACGCTCATCAGTGGAAGGATATGAAAGCGTCACCCTGTTAACCAAAGTAATGGAAAAGGGAAATAAGCTGGAAGAAATACCATCACCATATGAAGCAGCCAGATACGTAAAAGAAGTTACCGCAAAATTGTATCCCGAACATAAACGTTTTGAGTTTCCACACATTTATAAAGTTGGCATTAGCCAGAACCTGATGAATCTGCGAACTACTCTGGTAAACAGCATCAGAGAAAAAATGCCCGCTCGAAACGTGTAATACGACAGGCTTAGGGGTTTATGAGAAAAGAAAAAGTTGTACAAATTGTCAAATTGAGAAAAATCGAATCATGACAGGGTGTCTGAGTGAGAAATACAGGAATGTTGCTTAGACTCAGACATCTGGCACAAATGAAGTTTAACTAAAATAAATATACCTGTTTAATATGCAAGCATTATTGATCGTTGATGTGCAGAACGACTTTTGCACGGGAGGAACACTCGAGGTCAAAGAAGGAGAACTTGTGGTTCCGGTCATTAATAACCTGATTCCAAGGTTTCCAATGGTAGTTGCCTCAATGGATTGGCATCCGGTTGGAAGTATGCACTTTAATAAATGGCCACCACATTGTGTTCGCCAAACTCCGGGAGCCGACATGCACCCCGGATTGAATATGGACATGATTGAAAAAATATTCCTGAAAGGAACTGAGGGAAAAGATGATGGATATTCTGCCTTTGAAGCCACAAACATGAACCTGGAACACTTTCTCAAGGGAAGGGAAGTAACCGATCTGTATATTGCCGGCCTGGCAACGGATTATTGTGTCAAAGAAACGGTGCTTGATGCCATTAACGCAGGCTTTAATACCTTTGTCTTTGCTGATGCCATAAGAGCCGTCAACGTAAATCCTGAAGATGGACAAAAGGCTATTGAAACCATGGCTCAGGCAGGAGCTAAATTCATTGCATCATCAGATTTTTCTAAACCAAAAAGTGGATGTAGTTGTTGTAACTGTTAAATTCCAAGGCTTTTTGACACCATCTTGTGATATGTTGATATTCTTTTTTTTACTTTTTCTTTGAGCCTGAAACAATAAAGAAACCAACATTTAAAGTATGCAGTGGATTTATAATACGCTTAAAACAAAAACTGTAGGTATAGCTGGCTGCGGTGGCCTGGGTTCAAATTGTGCCATGTCCTTGGCCAGAGTTGGGATAGGTCGTCTCGTAATCGCCGATTTCGACGTTGTGAGCGAAAACAATTTAAACCGGCAGTATTTTTTTTATGATCAGATCGGAAAACTAAAAGTATATGCCCTTAAGGAGAATTTGTTACGCGTCAACCCGCTCCTCAAAATTAATGCAATGGATATGCGCTTGTGTTCCAATGACATCATGGAGGTATTCAGCGATTGCGATGTGATTGTAGAAGCATTTGACCTGGCCAAAATGAAACAGATGATCATTGAAACAGTCCTGATGTTTATGCCCGGCAAATATATTGTTTCCGGAATTGGCCTGGCTGGTTGGGGAGAAAACAATCTGCTCAGAACTAATTGTATGGAGAAACTGATTATTTGCGGAGACGGAGAAATAGAAATTTCCGAAACACTGCCTCCTCTGGCACCACGCGTTGGAATTGTTGCCAATATGCAAGCTAATCAGGTACTTGAAATACTGCTGGGCAAAATGCCGTATCAGAAATCTGAATAAAATTAATTACTGATCGAATGAAAATCATACTCAATCATCATCCGGAAGAATTCAATGCCAGCTCATTAACCGTAAGTGAACTGCTTGCAATCAAGAAATTCACTTTTAAGATGCTGGTTATCAGAATTAATGGAAAAGTTATTCGCAAACATGAATATCCGGCTACCCTAATAAAGGAAGGCGATGATGTCACAGTTCTTCATCTGATATCAGGTGGCTAGGCAGTATTTTCAAGCAATTTCGGCAACCACAAAAGTACTTCCACCAATAAACACAAGATCATTTTCAGCAGCATCCTGCCTGGCAGCTTCATATGCTTTTGACACCGAACTAAAAGAGCTGCCGGATAAACCCGCCTGCTTTGCTTTTTCAGTCAGAATAAATTCATCAAGCCCCCGTGGGATATCTGGTTTACAGAAATAGTAAATGGCATGTTGTGGTAATAACCTGATGATGGTATCAATATCTTTATCGTTCACCATTCCCAGCACAAAATGAAAACGTTGATGCGGTATTTCTAAGATCTGTTTCAATACAGAGTTCAATCCGTCTTTATTATGGCCAACATCAGCAATGGTCATAGGTTTACGTCCCAATATCTGCCAGCGGCCTTTTAGCCCGGTTTGCCGCACAACCCCTGAAATACCATCCCTTATATGTGTCTTGGAGATATGAAATCCAAGTTCATTCAGAATTTCAACGGTTTTGAGTACTGTTAATATATTGTGGCGTTGGTAATCACCACCCAGGGGACAAAACAACCGTTGAAATAATAGACCCTGTTGATTGAAAATTTTATAGTAAACACCCAAATTTCTACTATGCCCGGTTTTATTGATATAGATGTTTTGATCTGCAAATGAAACAGATGCCTGCATTGACCGTGCTTTTTCAAGAAAAACAGATTGGGTTTCCGGATGTGTTTCTCCAATCACCACAGGTATCCCTGGTTTAATGATACCTGCCTTTTCTCCGGCGATTGCTGCCAGAGTGTTACCCAGAAAAGCCATGTGATCCCAACCGATATTTGTGATTACAGAAAGCCTGGGGGTAAGTATGTTCGTTGAATCAAGCCTGCCACCCATTCCTGTTTCGATAACAGCTATGTCAACCTTGTTTCGTGAAAAATGATCAAATGCCAGTGCAACACTTATTTCAAAGAATGAAGGAAGGATTGCTTTAAATTCTTTTTTCCATTTGACAATAAAATCAACCACTTCAGATTTTGGTATCATTTTTCCATTGATCCTGAATCGTTCACGGTAATCTTTCAGATGAGGCGATGTATGTAATCCGGTAGTGTAGCCGGCGCTTTGAAGAATGGAGGCAAGCATGTGTGATACAGAGCCTTTTCCATTTGTACCGGCTATATGTATTGACTGAAATTTCTGGTGTGGTTGTTTCAGGAGCTCGCACAACACCGCGATATTGCCAATATCAGGCTTATAGGCGGCCGGTCCTGTGCGATGAAAAACAGGCAACTGTTCATACAGGTAGGCCATCGTTTGCCGGTAATTCATAGGGTAATAATTTATTTTTTCAAGTTGTTAAATGTCCAATGAATTATTATTATGCAGCATTGAATGTTTGAAATTCCAAAACTGCCAGGATGCTGTTGTTCTTCAGTAATCAGTTAATTATCAGGAATTAATGAGTAGTTTATTCATAACCAAGCTGATTTCACCTGAACGCAGGCATTCATCCTTTCAAATGGTATCAATTCTGCCTTAGAAATATATACGTGATGGCGCCTTTTTGTTCATGAGGTGCACTGGGGTCTGGACTGAATCGTGTGCGCAGGGCAGCTTCGTCTGCTGCTTTGCGCAAAGCCGGATCAGATGTGGTTGTACCCTGAGATCCGGGTAATGACCGTACAACCCTTCCTTCTCTGTCAACCCAAATAGTAACAACGACTCTTCCCTGTTCACGTGAGGGATAATCGGGTCTTGGAAGAAGTGTGGCAGATCTTCCTGATAAATTATAGGAAATTCCTTCTTCCGCGCCACCAGATCCTTCATGTGATGGGCCGTCCGGCGAACCATCGGGGCGCCCACGGTCGCCAACCTGGGAGGTGGTACTTCCACCCTGATCGGTTTGGGTTTCCTGTGTTTTGCCGCGATACATTGCGCGTGGATCAACCCGTGGTGGTTCAGGCTCGGGGTTAGGTTGAGGCTGAGGTCGAGGTTGAGGTTTGGGTTCTTTTTTTATTTCTTTTTGAGCTGGAATGGCAGGAGTTTCTTCTGTTTTCTGGGTTACCAGTTCCTCACCGGGTGGTAAGGGTTTAGTTCGACTTACAGGGGCTGGCTGCGCAACAGGTTGTTGCCTGGTTCCCATTCCTGCATCGCTGTTGCCCAGGCTCACTTCCACACCTTCTTCATCGGGGAGTGGTAGTGGGGTTCGAAGCGCAAAATTCATGAAAACCAGCAGCAGCAAAGCATGAAACGATACAGTGCCGGCAATGGCAAGGATATTATTCTTTTTTTCGTGGTTCATTGTTTCGGTCTGGTAGCCAGAATTACCTTGTGTTTGGTATTATTTCGCCCATTCACTATATTTACTGCATCAATTACTGAAACAATATATTGTATGGGAACCGATTTATCAGCTCTGAGAACGACAGTTGCTTCTGCTTCGGGCAACAACGCCTGTAGCAATTCTTCAATGAGCTCTTTTTCACCGGTGAGTTTATCTTCCAGAAAATACTCATAATTCTCATTAATATAAACCGTCAGGGTTTGCCTGGCTATGGTTTTGCTCTGACTTTCGGGAAGCAGCAACTTGATGGCATTTGGTGCAATAAGGGTGGATGTCAGCATGAAAAATATCAGGAGCAGAAACACCAGATCAGACATGGATGCCATGCTAAACGAAACGCTTCTTTTATTTCTCATTTGAATCGCCATGTGATTAAAACTGTATTATGTTTTCAGTTGTGGGTCAGGCTGTTAAATTACCCCAGTCCAAAAACAGGAAAGAAATCCAATTATTTAGTTTGCAGGTTCGTGAAGTAAATCAATGAATTCCGTAGCTCTTGCCTCGAGCATGTAAACTACGTTTTCGATCCGGGCAACCAGGATATTGTAACATACCAGGGCCAAAATTCCGACAATCAATCCTGCCACTGTTGTTATCATTGCCTGGTAGATTCCGCTCGAAAGCAAAGAGATATCAATGTTGTTGCCCGCCATTGACATATCGTAAAAAGCCCTCACCATTCCCATAACTGTTCCGAGGAATCCCAGCATAGGAGCAACTGCGGCAACTGTTGCGATAGCTGCTATATTTTTTTCAAGTTTTGCGATTTCAAGTTTTCCGACATTTTCGATGGCAGCATTAATATCGTTCAGTGGTTTTCCAAGGCGTAAAATTCCTTTCTCAATCATCCGGGCAATAGGCGAATTATTGTTTCGTGCCAGGGTTAAGGCCGATTCAATGCGCCCATCGTGCATGAAATCACGGATGTTATTCATAAAATTATTTTCTTCTGTTGAAGCCTTCCGGATTACAATAAAACGTTCAATAAAAATGTAGATAGCTATCAAAGATAATAGCACTATTGGTAACATTACCCATCCTCCCCTGAGGGCAAGGTCTAACACTGAAAGTTTAATCTCACCGGGTGGTTCCATCAATCCAAGTGCAGCTCCCGGATTGCCGGCGGACAGATGATTTTGAAGCAATATAAGAAGAAAGGTACCGGTCATAAAGCTTTTTTTGAGATGCTGGTTCTGACAATACATGACTGACAGGTTTGTTTTCCGATTACCTGGCAGCAAAAGTGATAACTTAAAACCGCAGGATTTATTATTTTGACCCTTGCTGAGCATGATCACACAAATATTTTTCAAGCCTGATTTACGTTACTATAATATTTGACAACCTTTTATATAAAGCCCTATAGAATGAATCGTACTTCAGAATATCCCTGAATTAAATTCAATGTATGAACGACCAAGAACTTATTGAAGGATTAAAGCAAAATCATCAGGCAGCATTCAGGTTATTGGTGGAGCGTTACCAGGAGTTGGTCGTTTCAACTTGCTTTCATTTACTGCAAAATACTGAAGATGCTCACGATATCGCACAGGAAGTGTTCATAGAAGTATATAAATCTATTTACCGTTTCAGGCAGGATGCTGCTATTACTACATGGCTTTACAGGATAGCTGTTAATAAATCGTTGAATCAGATCAGGAAAAACAAGAATAAAAAGCTTTTTCTCCAAATTGAAAAAATATTATCGCCAGGTATTCGGGATAATGATTTCGCCGAACCTGAATTTACAAAAACAACAGAAAAGGAAGCCGAATACTGTGCAAGGGCAAAGTTGCTAAATCAGGCTATTGACGCGCTGCCCTCAAATCAAAGAATTGCATTCACACTTCACAAATTAAACAAATTACCTTATAAGGAGGTTGCTGAGGTGATGAATGTTTCATTGGCTTCGGTGGAATCACTTATTCACCGGGCAAAAAAAAATCTTCAAACATATTTATTAAAGAGGATTGAAAAACGAACACTTTAAAAGCGCAAGTTTAATGAAAGCGTACTGTCTAATGTTTAAAATTACACAGATGAACTGCAAAAGCATTAAGCAACACCTGATTTTTCTGGCCGACAGCAGTCTTGATAAAAGACTTGCCGGCAAGGTGGAAGATCACCTTGCGCAATGCAAACACTGCAGTCATGTTTTCAGCGAAGTTCAGAAAACTCTTGAAATAGCTGATACCCCGAAGCCAGTTGAAATTGATCCATGGTTTGCTGCCAGGATTGAACAGCAATATATCAATATACGAAACAGCAATGCCGGCCTGAAGACTCAATTCAACCCAGTATTTAAGTACGTGAGAATGATTCCTGTGGCAGCTTCATTGGTCTTTGCTCTCTGGTTAGGAATCAGAATAGGTTCAGTTTTATCGGGAGGGACTACAACTTACGAGACAGTTGAATTTCCTTACACACTTTATGATAACCTGGTTGCTCAGGATCTTTATCAAACGACTTTTGAAGCATATTTACTAACCCAGGGGAATGAATAAGCCATGAAACTATTTACTAACATACAGGTTTGGATTTGGGTGCTTACCACACTTCTTGTGATTAATATGGCTATCACCGGATCTATTTTGTGGCATCAGCACAGAAGGCCTGATTTTCCGTCGGCCCTTCATGATCAACAAAGAATGACAGAACGAAAAAATCATCCAATGGGTTCAAAGCAATGGAAAGAAAGAATGAAGTTCACACCAGAGCAATGGCAAAAACTGGAAGCCGGGCGGAATGATTTTTTTAGAATTTCAGAGCCTATTGTTAAAATGCTGGATGAAAATCAGCAGGCACTTTTTATAGAATTAAATAAAGAAAGTCCTGACATGCTATGGCTCGACAGTCTGGCTGAAGAATCAGGGTTTTTGCATACACAACTCCGGAAAGAATCAGTGCGACATTTAATTTCAGTCAAAGAGATCACTACTCCGGAACAGTACGAAAAGATGAGCGAAATGATGAAACACTGGATGTTTCCGGGTCATTTAAGGCCTGGTCTGCAGGGTCCTCCTATCCATGGAAGGCAGGGTCAAATGTTTCTCAGAAAGGATAGAAACCCTGATACATGTCTGAAAAAACACAACAAATCAGAGAATAATTAATAAACAAAACTGCTTGAATTATGAAAACACAGATCGTTAACAGGCTTTTATCAATTATGATGTTGGTGGTTATAATGATGATTGTATCAAACGTTTCTGCCCAACGCAGGAGGATTATTGAACCTCGTAAACCACTTGCGGTTGAAGAGTATAATAAACAATCTGAATCAGAAAAAGGAGATTATTTCGATCTTCCCGGAATAACTCCTGAGCAAAAAGAACAAATAGATGAACTTCGCCTGCAGAACATGAAGAATACCCGGCAATTAAGAAATAAACTTTTCGAGAAAAGAGCACATTTGCAGACTATTTCAGATGCTGATAATCCTGATTCCGTTGCCATCAACAAGACTATTGATGAAATTGCCGGTATCAGGGCCGAAATAGAAAAAGGTCACATGGCCACTCACCTATCAATTAGAAATCTTCTTACCGGGGATCAAAAATTGGTTTTTGACAATAGGCGGTTCCCGTGTCGAAGGTTTGAAACCCGGCATGACCGATTCCCTGAAGGCAGAGGTCCCGGCTTACGTGAAGATTGTCCCTTCAGAAGATAATCATGTGGTTTTTGTTAGATGGTTAAGCAGAACGACCCCCGTGACCTGGCACGGGGGTCGTATATTTTCAGTGAAAACAGGTTCCTGAAAGCTCTTTATCCCTATTAAAATGACTACTTTTGCACTTTTATTTAAACTCAATGTACTGAATTTGAACAGATTCTCATTACAGTTAGCATAAATCACTCATTCTAAAATTCCTGGTACCAATTAAAAGCTCAATTACTATGAACAAAACCGCAACAATCAAAAGCATACTATGCTTATCTTTTACCATGCTTGTGCTTTCTCTTTCGGCTCAACAACCGGAATATTTCTTTAAAGAAAAAGGAGAACGTTACATCAGGTTTTCTCTGAATTCAGAATACAATCTTGACAAAATATCGAATGTAGTGTCAATTGATCAGATTGATGGCGAAAGCATTATCGCCAATGTGAATCTCGAAGAATTCAGGAGTTTTCTTGATCTCAACATTCCTTATGAATTCCTTCCCCATCCTTCCGACCTGATTGATTTTGATGCAGTTGATCTGAATGAGATCAAAAATGTTAAACAATGGGATTACTATCCAACATATGATGCCTATGTGGCACTGATGAATGGATTTGCCTCTGATCATCCGGCAATTTGCCAGATACAAAATATTGGCACTCTGCCAAGTGGCAGGCAGTTGTTGGCAGCGCGTATAACATCAGATCTACCTGGCGCTTCGCCAAAACCAAAGTTTCTTTATACCAGCTCAATGCACGGAGACGAACTTACCGGTTACGTATTAACATTAAGACTGATTGATCATTTGCTGACAAATTACGGAACTGATGTCCGCATTACCCGACTGGTTGACAGCATTGAAATCTGGATCAATCCTTTAGCTAATCCAGACGGGACTTTTTATGGAGGTAATCACACAATATCCGGGGCCCGCAGACGAAATGCAAACAATGTTGACTTCAACCGCAATTTCCCGGATCCTGCCGCAGGGCCTCATCCTGATGGCCTTGCCTGGCAGCCTGAAACGGTTCATTTTATGAATCTTGCTGAAGCACAACAATTTAATATGTCATCAAACCTGCATGGTGGCGCCGAAGTATGTAATTATCCCTGGGACACCTGGGCGCATCTGACTGCTGACAACAACTGGTGGGTATATACCATGCGTGAGTATGCAGATACCGTAATCGCTAACAGTCCCTCACCATATTTTCGCGGTTTTAACAACGGAATTACAAATGGTTATGCATGGTACACGATAACAGGAGGCAGGCAGGACTATATGAACTATTTTCAACAATGCCGTGAATTCTGTCTGGAAATAAGTAACACCAAAATACCGGCAGCATCACAGCTTCCAGCCTTTTGGAACTACAGTTACCGCTCTTTTCTGAACTATATGGAACAATCACTTTACGGTATACGTGGTGTAATCACAAATTCAGTTACCGGACAACCTGTAAAAGCCATGATCAGCATTACGGGGCATGATATTGACAGTTCATTTGTCTTTTCGAATGCCCAAAATGGTAATTATCACCGTTATATTTACAGCGGAACTTATAATCTGACTATCACAGCTCCCTGTTACAAGACAAAAACATTAAACGCAATAAGTGCCACCAACCGGCACACAACCTGGCTTAATATTGAGTTAGAACCTTCTATTGCCGATTTTACAGCATCGGCTACCACCATCAGCCCGGGAAACTCTGTAACATTTACTGGTCAGCAATGTTTACCGGTTGATACCTGGCAATGGATTTTCCAGGGAGGTGTTCCGGCTACTTCAAATCAACCGAATCCGGTAGTTCAATATCCTCAGGCCGGGATATACGATGTGAAACTGATAGTATCAGCCGGCGGACTCACAGACACCATCATCAAAACGCAATATATTAAAGCGATATCGTCTTACATTATGAGTAATACAACGGTAAATACCTGTTTTGCCATGTTTTATGACACAGGCGGTCCCAATGGAAATTATAGCAGCAGCGAGAGTCTAACTATGACTTTCCTGCCATCAAGCGCAGGATCAAACATTCAGGCAAGTTTTACTTCATTTAATACCGAATCAGGCTATGATTATTTATACATCTACGACGGAACAAATATCAGCGCTCCTCAATTTCCAGGAAGCCCTTTTCATGGTGGTAACAGCCCTGGTTTTGTTGAGGCTACCAACTCAGCAGGGGCAATAACCTTCAGATTTACATCTGATTCATCCGTAACAAGGCCAGGCTGGGAAGCTCAGATATCGTGTTCCGGCCCGCCGGTTACACCCGGCGATGCCAACTGTGACGGAGTAATTGATATGCTGGATCTGATTACCATAGTTAATTATATTATGGGACAAAATCCACAACCTTTTTGTATGCAGAATGCTGATATTAACAACGATGGTATTATAAATATTTCTGATTTCATAGGAACCGTCAATATTATTCTTGGAACCCTGTAGCAAAGTATGATATCATTGTAAACCTGATGTAAGAACATCGGACATCGTTGTATTCAAAACAAAAATCCCGGAATTTGATACTCCGGGATTTTTGTTTGGTGGAAAGCAGTCTTATAAGCGGGATTCTGTATTCCTGCAGAGCATCGCACGGCAGAAACTTCTATCATTTATCTGGACCTGCCGTCACCGGCAGGCTCTAACGACCTACCCCTCAGGCCCGGACGAGCAGTCCTTCACCCGCCTTGGGCGGGATCCCTGATATATTTGGTCTTTCAGCCCATAAGGTTTACCCCTGTAATATGTCACCACATTACAGCGTGAGCTCTTACCTCACGTTTTCACCCTTGTACGCCGCAGCGAACGGTTATTTTCTGTGGCACTTGCTGTTCCCGCTCCATCAATGCGGAACCTTCCTGTTAGGAAGTATGGTGCTCTGTGCTGCCCCGACTTTCCTCTGCTGTGTAAAAACGGCAGTGATAGAACATACTGCTGGTTCAGGTTGCAAAGATACAATGATTTTCAATGCGTTGTAAGAAAATGCCGGAAACATTAATTTCTTTTTCACTACATCCGTCAGTTTTCTATCCTGAATTGAACGATATCCACAACATGGCTGTTCACGTACAGAGCGGCTGTATATTTTCCCGGTTTCCATTTTTTTGTTTTAATTTTCATTCGTCCTATGTGCTTTTTTAATGATGTGGAAAAAATTAATTTCTCATCATTGTCGGTTATCTCAATTTTCCCAACAGACCTGAGAGGAAATATATATTCCACAAAAATTCGGGCGAAAGATATGTCATAATCAATCATTATACCTGCAGGTGAAGATGGCTTATTGCTTTTCAAAGAACCTGTTACGGTCGTTTCAGGCTTATGGACTGGTTCATCGTAACTGATCAGGCCGGATTCCAGTAAAATGTTACGTGCAAAAACCGAAGAAAGTCCGGTCGTACGGGATAGAATGTCAAATAAAGAATTGATTTGCAGTGGATCTGATACATTAAGGTTTTCTCCATACAGGTATAGTGAAGCAACAATATTATAAAAACCATCCATCTGCTGATGCTCTACCCATTGTTCGCCACTGAGTTGAAATAATAATGGAATGCTATCGAGCACTATTGCGCCCTGAATGGTATCGCCTTCTTCAAGATAATGAAAAGCGAGCAGATATTTTGAAATGAGACTATTGTCGGTTCTCCACAACCATTTCAGGCTGTCACTTTCATCCTGATAAATCCGGGCCAGCGCACTTACCACCCATGAATTATCGAGTTTATATTCACTCAGGATAGATTCTGTTTCTTCTTTAGGTGACAGAAAGTCTTTTCCTTTAAGAATTGCACTGAGCATTAAACCAGGCATATTTGGGCGGATTTGAGTCAATTGTTGCATTAGCTTTCCTGATTTTGCTGAATGCGGGTTTGCAACCAGGATATCACGCACCCTCATATCATTCAATACATCTTGTTTGAAAATGGCAACACTTAATACCGAATCGCTTAAGTAGGGTGAATATTGCATAAGGCTATCGTAAACCTGGGCGGAGTTTTGAGAAGAACCTCCCCATAACAGAGCAAGAAGAACTGAAGTATTTCCACCATCAATCAATGAGCGGAGATGATTTTGAAGGCTATCAATTATTTCGATATTTACACCCATCACAATTCTCAGGCTATCAGGATTTAATCCTCCAATAGAACCTGACTTTGAAGGGCAACTTTGAATGAAATTCCATGATACATTTGACGAACTTGGTAAAACGGTATTACTGGTAAAATCAATGGGTTTCAGGTATGTATAACCTGCAGGATAATAATATGTTATATGTTCCCCTTTATTGTTTATGTCGTCATATGAAACAGAGCCCGGAATCTGGAAAAAATTCCCGGCCATAAGCTTGATGTTCCCCTGATACTTTGCTATTCCTGTATATATTGACATATCGGGGTTAGGAACACATATATCGCCGGCGGCACCAATAAATTGATTGCATCGTAATTGTAATCCTTCTCCCTGTATCGTGTTCGTGTTGCGATTATTTCCCTGAGCAGAAATGCCCATTTCGTTAAGACTGTAACTATTCCTGTAAATCTCATTTGAATTGCCACCTGAATTATTTACAATGATGCCAACTCCTTTCTCTGACAAATCGCTGGAATGAAATGTGTTTCCTTCAGTCTGGTAGCCGGTGCATCCATCAAGATAACAACCATAACCGCCATTTTGAATGAACGCGGTGTTAATTGAAAACTCATTGTAAAGGATATTTGCATTAATAATTCCACTAAGATACAGACTCCTGTAATTATTCAGGAATCTATTTCCGATAATGGATACACCAATATGTGGTACCGGCCCTAATGCTTCAATGCCATAATACAGGTTTTCAAATTTGTTTGGGTAATATTGATCCGGAGGACAAGGAGTTATCGGAATTCTGCAAGCACTTTTTATAGATGATTTCCATGCATATATTCCGCTTCCACGGGCAGGAGAATCTAACGGGAGAGTGGTTCGCAAATTCTTAAAAAAGCAATTGCTGATGTCCTGAATCCTGACCGCATGAAGTTTGATGAAAAAATTGGGTGAGGTATTGACATTCAGTGCATTGGTGTTTTCAAAGGTGCTGTTCCTGATATAACTAATATTATCAAAAGCATATGGAAATAATTCTATAGCGGTCATGTTGTCTCTGAAGACACCGTTATCTGCCTGGATGATGCCACCATTTTCAGGAATGGGACCGCTATCGGGAGAATTATCAGCATAACCGGCTTTAATCCCTGTTGATGCATTGGAAATCTGTCCATTGTTTTCAATTCTTACCAATCCATGCCGGCTTTTATTTTTTATATGATCTTTTGAAGGATCTCCAAGAACAGTAATTCCCTTCCAGATTCCATTTTCGGATGTAACATGTCCGCCGTTGATTATCAGTGTGCCTCCTTTTTCAACCAGGATACCGCATCCGCAATACATATAAACTGTGGAGGTGATATTCAGTGTAGCACCGTTTTTCACAAACACGTCAGAATCAATATATTTAACTGTACTCCAGTTTTCATTTCCAGTAATATTAAGATTGGTCGTTTTCGACAGGTTGCATAAATCGGCTTCCCACAACCCCCTGCCAAAAGTAGCTGCCAGAATTTTGGGTGTATTTTTGTATAACTCGATATCTGTCACAATGGTCAGAGGAAGGTTATTGCCAAGCCTGATCCATTGCGCCATGCTACTGGTTCTGATAAAAACACCGGCATCGGTACCGGCTACCAACCCTTCCAGCCTGGCATATCTTAAATACCTGATACAGTTGACAGGAATATTTGGAATTCCATCCGAAAAGTTGTACCAGTCTGCGCCTCCGTTGTCAGAATATAAAACTTTGTAATCGGCCATGTTTCTTGAAAGGGATATCCATATTTTATCAGGATCATCAGGGTGAATTGTAATGTCGGAGATACCCGTGAATTTCAGAGATTGTCCGGCAGGTGTAATATCGCTCCAGGTGGCACAAAAATCCTTTGTTTTAAAAAGTCTTCTCTGATCCTGATCACTCCATTGCGGGTAGCCACGTGCTGCATAAACGACATCCGGATTTGAGGGTGATACAGCAATGGTACTTATGGCATATTTTTTATCTGCAGCCGGATCGGGGAATGATGAAGCAAGCGAAAACTGACCGGTACTGTTCCGGTAAATTCTGACATTTTCAAGGCCTATTAAAATTGTATCCGGATTTTTCGGATGCATGGCCAGCGCGTAATTTCTGATCAACTTTTCATTGAACTGACTCAACTGAATGTAGCTAAATGAATTTGCACCATTGGTTGATTTGGCAAGTACGCCATCGGATGCAACAAATATCAGATTTGGGTCATTGTAATTGATAACTGCATTGTATGCATCGCCAAACATAATTTTCCAGTTTCCGGTTTGGTAATTGAATATGCAGTAATTCCCATCCTGGGGGCCACATACTACCAGGGGTGAGTTGTCGGCAATTCCCATACCCCAGAATTGGGTGATTGCCAGACCATTTTTGCTCATATCAATCCAGGAGGTACCTCCGTCCTCCGACCGGGTAACACCACCATCGTTGCCAATGTAGATATGGTCGGCATTATTAT
The DNA here is from genome assembly GCA_964419945.1 of uncultured Bacteroidales bacterium. Taxonomy (GTDB): domain Bacteria; phylum Bacteroidota; class Bacteroidia; order Bacteroidales; family JAAYJT01; genus JAAYJT01. The sequence continues at coordinate 18,638 of CAYQRU010000010.1, forward strand.
TTTTTAAAACGGTCAATGACCGAACGTCGCTGTGGTAAGGTTTGGTGATGGATATTACAGTAGCTGTGCCACTGGTGATGTTGAACTTGTATACGTACAATCCCCCGATGTAAATATGGTTTATATTATTCGGAGATATCTGCATTTCCATTTTCCAGTATCCCACCGTATTGACATCCAGGTTCGGGCTGATTTTATTAAAATAATTTCCACCATCCGTTGAACGGTACAATTCTGTTTTGTAATCGGGTTGATTCTGATTTGACGGATCATAGGATTGGCAGAGAATCATAACCAGATCAGGATTTTGATTTGTAACGGCAATTTCAACCCTGTTGATAATTCTTCCGCTGCCTGTCTGAAGTTGAATATCCGTCCAGGTTTGTCCGTCGTATTTTCGTACAAAATTCCCTCCGCCAATATAAATAATATCAGGATTTCCGGGTTTGAACTCAATATCAAAAATTTCTGAATCATTGACAACCAATATTTGCTGCCAGGTTTGACCATTGTCATTTGATCTGGCCACAGAAGCCTTACTCATGAATTCCTGATCATAAATCGCATACATGATATTGGTTTGAGAAGAATGCACAAGGAGTTTCTTGATTATATAATTCCCGGTTCCTGCCAAAGATCCAAACCCGGTTTCTTCCCAGACTATTCCACCATCATTAGTTTTCCATATTCCCTGGCTATAATATTTTCCCATCGTGCTGGTTCCAGTGGCAATAAAAATTTCTTTAATGTTTGAGGGATTTACATAAACAGACTGAACTCCGAAACATACTAGCTGATTGGTGAGTGCTTTCCAATTTTGTCCGCCATCTGTGGTTTCAAACAAACCGCCACTGTTGCTGCCTGCAAGAAGATGATTCGGATCTGCAGGATTTACCCACAGTTCATTCACAATGCCCAGGTAAGCTATGTGGCTTGCTGGCGGAGTTGTTGTGGGTCCCAAAAGGTTCCAGGTCACAGGAATATATGATGGTGGATTTTTAATTGACAAGGTATTAAATACTCCCATTGCAACCTGATAGCTACTGAAACTGCCCTGCATATCCGTCCGGCCCTCCCAAAACGCCGACCAACGCCTATAATCCTTATAACCGCTGCCAACACAAATGGTCAAATCTGAGTGCCTCTCAAAAAATGCATCTGTTTCTAAAATCAGATCCCAATAATTCTTTATTTTTTGAAAATGCTCCCAACTTTGCGCAGTAATTTTATAGAATGTAGTGAAATACAGTATAAGCACAGCAAGTAGTTTGAACAGAAAATCCATTATCAGGATTTTGATCTTTGGTTTCATGAGTTCCGGATTAACTGATTAATTTAATATACAGGTCTTAATATTTGAAATAAAGGAATGATGCTAACAGGAGCTTTATGCTGTGCCGGCTTGGCAAACCACAGATAAGGAAAAACGAGTATAATTCAGCAATGAAAGTTAAGCCTGTCTGATCACGCAAAATCAGCATACAAAGTTAAGCATTGGGGAAAGGAATTCTGTTAAAAACTAAAAATAATATTCTGCAGGTATTAACTGGTATGGTAAATTGTTATTTTTGCCATCTGACTGTAATACTTCTTAGACAATGGATAATTTATCATTAGGTATTGGTTCGAGAATAAACCATCCTGAATTCGGAAAGGGGGTTGTTATTCAGGCTTATGCAGATTCTTACGAAATCACATTCATTGATTATGGTACAAAAACGATCATGAAATCTTTCAAGGGATTGGAAGTAATTGATTTTACCGGTGGTGATATTGATTATATCAGTTTTGAAAAAGTTGAGCGTGTTTTTGCAAAACTCCTGCGAAGAATTACCGATATCCAGGAAGTTGTGCCGCTTGGTAACCGTTGGCAGGGTGGGAAAATGATCCTTCAGCCCGGTGATCGTAACCTGCAGAGCAAAGAAATTCCGCTTGAAACATTTTTCCACAAAATTGTCATGGTTCGCGACCGGTTGCGTGTTATGGAACAGCGTATTAACAGTTCGTCGCTTACTGATGAAGATAAAGTAAACATCCAGCAATACATCACAAAAATTTACGGTAGTTTAACCACGTTCAATTCTCTTTTCGCAGAAAAAGACGACTATTTTGTGGGCGATGCAAAATAGGATATACCCAAATCTGCAAAAATAACCTGAACGCCCTTATTTATGTTGTTTGCAGAGTACATGGCAAATGAGCAATGAAATCCGGATTACAGGATTAAAAGGGAGAAAGCCACATATCCCCTGTTTGTATTGTTGCAAGTCCGGTTTCCGGCTGGCAGGGTATCAATAATAGATCCAGAAACTTGGGTATCAACTTTTGCAGTCTGAATTATAATATCAGTCAATAAACTATTTTGTCATCCGTCTGTTGCAATGGAATGAATCAAACTAATCAACTTCCGGATAAAAAACCAAATAAGCTTGCCAATGAATCAAGCCTGTATCTGCGGCAACATGCCTTCAATCCGGTAAACTGGCACCCCTGGGGTGCAGAGGCACTGGAAAAAGCCAGAAAAGAAAATAAACCTTTGCTCGTCAGCATCGGTTATTCTGCCTGTCACTGGTGCCATGTGATGGAATACGAATCATTCAGCGACCAGGAAGTAGCCATCGTGATGAACCGTCATTTTGTGAACATCAAAATTGACCGAGAAGAACGCCCCGATCTCGACCAATTATTTATGGAGGCTGTGCAGTTAATCAATGGCCATGGAGGGTGGCCTCTCAATTGCTTTGCTTTGCCTGACGGGCGACCTTTCTGGGGAGCTACATACTTCAGAAAATCCCAATGGCTTCAGGTATTGGATCAAATCGCAACATTGTACTGCAATGAAAAAGAAACACTTGAAGATCAGGCTTGCCGTGTAACTACTGGTATTCAACAAATGAATGTGAAGATTGAATCAGATGATTTGCAAAATCTGTCCAAGATAGATCTGGAACTTATTTTCGGCAATCTCTCAGCCGGATTTGATACAAAACTGGGTGGTTTTGCCGGAGCGCCCAAATTTCCAATGCCTACAGTATACCGTTTTCTGTTGCATTATTATCATGTTAGCAGGCAAAAACCAGCATTGGATCATGTCATTCTGACCCTTAACCATTTGGCTGCCGGTGGCATTTATGATCACGCCGGGGGTGGGTTTGCCCGCTACAGCACCGATAAGTACTGGAAAGTTCCGCATTTCGAAAAAATGCTATACGACAATGCCCAGCTTATTTCTCTTTACTGCGAAGCGTTTATGACAAGCAAAATTGAACGTTTTCGTGAAATTGCCATTGAAACCATGCATTTCCTTGAGAGGGATATAGGTAGACCGGACAATGGTTTTTCTTCTTCTGTTGATGCCGACAGCGATCTGGGTGAAGGCTCATTTTATACGTTTACAACGGAAGAACTTCATTTTTTGTTGGGAGAAGACGCACCTTTGCTCATCAGATACTGGAAAGCAGAACCAGGTGGCAATTGGGAAAATGGAAAAAATATCCTGTTAGAACCGGTTGAAATAAATTTATTTCTGAGAGAAAACGAAATTGAGAAGCCGGTACTGGATAAGAAAATTGCAAATGCGAAAATGATTTTGCAGAAATACCGCAATAAACGACCCCGGCCATCCATTGACAATAAGATTATTGTATCATGGAACGCATTGATGATTCAGGCTTATGTGAACCTGTATTGCATCACAGGTAACACATATTATCTGGATGCTGCTGAAAGGCTGGCTGTGTATATTTCGACTCATTGTTTTGATGAAGAAGGCAACATGCTTCATATTGGAGGAGAAAACACATCAGCTTATGGCTTTCTGGATGATTATGCATCATATATACTCGCATTGATTTTGCTGTATTCTGTCAGTATGAAGGAACAATGGTTACATCTTGCTGACAGGTTGGCTAATGATGCGATTGATCTTTTCTACGACAAGGATAATGGTTTGTTTTTCTACCCGGGTATTAACCATGAAAAATCATTTACTCAGCGACAGGACATTCATGACAATGTGATCCCGTCTTCCAACTCGATAATCATGGAGTGCCTTTTTTATCTTGGGCAAATTACCGAAAATGAAGCTTACCTGGAAATTGTGAGGCGCGCTGTTTTCGGCATGGCTGAAAAAGTCAGCCTGCATCCCATAGCTTTCAGCAATTGGGCAAGATTAATGCTACTGCATCGTTTTCAGTATTATACAATCTCAATTTCAGGACCTGACGCAAACATACTCCTGCAAAAACTGAAATCCCATTTTCTGCCACAGACCCTGATTACAGGAACTACCCGTAATAGTCATTTGCCCCTGCTGAAAAACCGGTTCAGGGAAGATGAGACAGTTATTCATGTTTGCTCCGCAAAAGAATGCTTTCCAGCGGCAAGAACTCTTGATGAAATATGGAAATATCTCAACATCAATTGTGAATAAGTTTGTGATAACTTACTACCTCTCCTGATAAAACCCGAATTATATAAACACCTTTAGGCCAGAGGGATATATCGAAGTTTTTACTATGCCCGCTGAACTTTTCTATTACGATTCTTTCGCCCGTCGTACTGTAGATTTCTATAAGCAATTCACAATTGGAATCTTCGGTTTGCATCCCGATCGTAAATTTCCCGAAAGTCGGATTAGGATATAATGTTACATTCCTGTAATGTATTGCCGGGAGTTCGTTTGCTGCTAAATACAGTGAGCCTGCCTCTTTTGCTGCAACCAAAGGAGAAGGATTAGTGCAATAAGAATTGCTGATATAAGCATGGAAATATCCTTCGATTTCGACCAACAATTCAGGAAAAAGGTGGATTGACTGGCCGGCAATCAGAGTCAGACTGCCGCCGGGTAGCACTGTAATATTTTGTGTAGTAATAGTTTGTGTTGCACCATAACATAAGGATTCGCCATTGTCAATTTCTTTGTTTACTAATTCGAGCGTGTTATCAACAAAACCACCGCTATAAGTAACTGAACAATATTCAAGGTTACCACATTCGTCAAAAATGGCAAAGTCATAATAAAATATCCATGACGTGTTTATGTTACTGTTTCCGGGAGTAGTTGCTAAATGTTGCACACCTAACAACTCACTGCAATTATCTGAATACAAAACAGCTATGAGATTTTCCAGTTCTGCCGGATCAAAACTTGCTGCTACCTCCAAAGACCAGGTAAGCCCATTTTGATCGAGACCCTGGCAGCTATTGGCAGGGTTTGACAGGAAAGGAGACTGTGTATCGGTAATTGTCACCACCTGAGAATGAACAATCATATTTCCACAGGAATCGATGGCTGCCCATGACCTTGTGAGGATATAATCATTGGGACAGGTACCATCGGTTCTTATTTCCTCAAAAATGACTTCAATTGGTGAACCAAAATTTCCCGTGGCAGTGAGTATTTCAGGAACCGGAACAGCATGGCATGCGGCAAAGATATTTTTTGGAAGTTCTGTTTGATCCCATGTTGGGCTTGTTTGTATGGTTAACAATGCTGTTTCTGAATAAACCTCATCGCAGGCATTGTTGATGATTACATAATATTCACCTGCATCATATATGGTTACAGCTGGTAATTGCAGAACAGGATTTTCTTCTCCTTCGAGCAGGCCCAAAGGACCATACCATTGATAGTACAAAGGCTCTGTTCCACCTGCTTCAACAGTGAATTCAACATCGCTTCCCTCACACACAGTCTGACTTACGGGCTGAATAAGAACCTGGGGGAGCCGCCAGACTGTTAATGTGAGGGTTGACGTGGCAGTCGTTACGCAAGGTTCTGTTGCATAGGCACTTAATGTCAATACAACTTCGCCTTCCAGGATGTCGTCATATGAAGGCGTATAAACAGGGTGCAGAATCTGAGGATCATCAAAATTACCGGTACCCGATGTTTCCCAAAGCAACTCAGAATAATGATCTGCATCGGCTTCGTACAAACCATGAGATTCGTCCTCACAAATGACAGCATCAGGGCCGGCAAAAGCGGTGGAATTTTGCTGTACTGTCAGAACCGCAGCTTCAGAATAAACCTCATCACAGGCATTGTTGATGATTACATAATATTCACCTGCATCATATATGGTTACAGCTGGTAATTGCAGAACAGGATTTTCTTCTCCTTCGAGCAGGCCCAAAGGACCATACCATTGATAGTACAAAGGCTCTGTTCCACCTGCTTCAACAGTGAATTCAACATCGCTTCCCTCACACACAGTCTGACTTACGGGCTGAATAAGAACCTGGGGGAGCCGCCAGACTGTTAATGTGAGGGTTGACGTGGCAGTCGTTACGCAAGGTTCTGTTGCATAGGCACTTAATGTCAATACAACTTCGCCTTCCAGGATGTCGTCATATGAAGGCGTATAAACAGGGTGCAGAATCTGAGGATCATCAAAATTACCGGTACCCGATGTTTCCCAAAGCAACTCAGAATAATGATCTGCATCGGCTTCGTACAAACCATGAGATTCGTCCTCACAAATGACAGCATCAGGGCCGGCAAAAGCGGTGGAATTTTGCTGAATAGTAAGAATAGCGGGGTTGCTCATCTGATAACCGCAGACATTATAAGCGATGAGGTAATAGTTGCCTGCATCATTTTCTGTTGCATTGGGTATGATAAGCTCAGCCTGGGTTTCTCCGGATAAATGTCCAAAAGGTCCGATCCACTGATACTGAAATCCGTAATCTCCTGTCATAACAGCTTCAGCGGTGAAAATGGCTTGTGTTCCGGTGCAAACAGTCAAATCCTCAGGATGCTGAATAAACGCAGGAATGCTGTTTACACTCAATGTTTTGACCACTTCATTTTCGCAAACCCCATAATTGACAATTCTTAATTTTGCTTCATAGATACCTGCTTCTTCGAATGTGTGTGATATATTTCCCTTGGTGTAGTAATCAACATCACCGTCATTATTAATATCCCATTCAAATACGGATTCATCTGAAGGAAAAGCTCCCCGGTCACTTATAATTGCCACAGCATCAATTTCATTCCAGTAAGAAACGGCGGCAGTATTCAATGCAATACGTATTTCGGAAACAGAAAATGGAGTCTCAGGGAATTCGATTTTTTGTATGCGTGCTTCAAGAGGAGCAGGAAAGGCTGTTCCTGACCATAATAGTTCCCAGGATCCTGAAACGGGATTTCTGGCGTAAACGGAATCAACAGTACCAGGTTTTAATGTTTCATAAATCCATACTTCTGTAATAGGTTCAGGGTCAGTAAATGACAGTTCAATCCATTCGCGTGGTCCGTTAGGAGTTGATGGCGCCCAGGCTGTAGGAAAATCCCCGTAAAGAGGATAAACATCCGGTTCTCCCAATATCTGTATCGCACCCCAATTTTCTGTATCCCATTGTGAACTGAAGTTTAACACCGCATTGGCATATCTGATTGACAGACTGTCTTCCATGACGATTGATAAGGACTGGTCATTAAAGTAAGCCGTTTCTCCCAAACAAATATTTTCAATGGTAAAATCCGGTTCCGGTTGATTGCAAACAAAAACATGATTTTCTTTAGCAACAGTGACTACTCCATAATTATCATTTAACGTAAGGATGACAGTGTACTGGCCCGATGACATGTACTCATGAAAAGGGTTAGGATCTGAACTTGTGTAGCCATCGCCAAATTCCCAAAAATATGTAAATGGTGGAAATCCACCTGTGACGGTGCTGTTAAAACCAACCATCAATGGAGCGCTGCCTGCTTCGGGAGCGTCAGAGATAAAATCCACAGACAGATTCTCTCCTATGGAAAAAATCCTTGACATTCCTGCACTTGAAGTACAATAGTAATACCCAAAATCAGAGGAGGTAACCTGGTTGAATACCAGCGTAACATTGGTGGCACCAGGTATCATGACGTCATTTTTGTACCATTGAAATCCACTGCCGCCAAGCCCACATTCAAAGAACACCTTAGAAGTAATTGATTGTCCCTGAATAAGCCTTATGTCCTGTGTTGAAGTTCCGATAAGCCTGTTTTCGTAATTGGCAAAAGTACCGGCGTTTATAATATCACCATAATAATATGTGGTCAGAGAGTTAGTGAGGTTTTCCACTGTTCCGTAATTGGTAAAATTCCCTCCAATAGTAAAAAAATGATTGCTTCCATAATTGCCCAGTATCCCTTCATTTATAACATCCTGATGAAAAATGCAATTATTGTTTCCGATCTTAACAATTCCTTCTGTTGTAACATTTGAGAAAAACTGAGCATCTGTAAGGAAACAGTTATCAGTAAAAGCGATTCTGAGTTGATTACCATACACATTAACTCTTGATAATGATTTATTTGAGCCTGTCATATTCAACTCAGCGTTGGCAGGCATAGTCACATTGACGAAATTAAAATTCATATTTGTATTGTCGAAATAAAGATCTGAATGAACTACCAAATTACCGGATGCTGTGCTAACATTAAAATTGCTTCCCTTGAAGATACTACCCGGTGCAAAAGTCAAATGTTGGGTCAAATTTCCGTTGAGAAAAGTGTGTGTATTTTCCCATTCTCCAAAATGATTAACATTTCCCGTACAATATACCGAAAGAAGATTTGCCTCATTAAAAATTCTCCCCACGTTGGTAAAGTTACCATGAAATGAAATGCCATGAGAAGAACCGTAATTTGATAATGTATCCCTTAGTATACAATCAGTAAAGTTTGAATTGTTATCTCCCACCCTGAACATTCCGCCCAGATATAGATTATATCCCTGCAGATTTTGAATAAAGCCTCCGTTGATGATTAACCTGCTGTTGTTACCATAAATGATTGCATCGCGAAAAAAATCAGTAATACTGTTATTTATTAATCTGAACTCTGAATTTTCAGGCAATGTCAGTGTAACATTGTTCAAATCTACAATAGCATTATAAAAAATTATATCAGAGGTAAAAATAAGAGAAGATGAGCCATTGTAGTCAATGTATCTGACTTCAAAAGAACCCTGAGAATCACAGAAAACCTGCTGTGGGTTGGCTCCGGTGAATATCAGACGGTAATTTTCGATGCGGCCGTAGTTACTCAGGTTACCATTGATTTCCATGGTCAGGTTGTTCTGGGCGTTTCTGATCAATCCATAATTGGTAAAGTTTCCATTGACCTGAAAGGTATAGGAAGGGCCATAATTTTGCAATGTGTCGTATAAAAATGTGTTGCCTGTGAAAGTATTACCGTTACTGTTAATATTAAAAACCCCGTAAACTTTCAGATCGCTTCCGGTAAACGATTGGATTGAATATTGATTCCGTAAGCTGATCATACTGCTTTGCCCCACAATATTAATTTCTTTTATGTTCCTGTAACCGACGCCCGACCCGGTAAAACTCAGCATTGAATTCGGCTGAAGAAAAAGTTGGTTAAAGTCAAAATCCACGTCTGTATTGTAAAAATACAAGCCAGACTGAGCAATTACTGATCCGGATACATTGTTAAACTTCGATAGGGAAATGATTTTCCCGGATTGCAGATAAATACTCTGATTCCCTGCTCCATTGAGTGTCATCTGGTAATTCAGGGTCTCACCACGTAATTCTATATTACCTCCTACATTTAATATCAAAGTAGTACTTGCATCGCGGATGATTCCATCATTTATCAGGTTACCGCTTACTGACAGGGTGTGAGATGCACCTGAATTCTGAAGTATACCACCTAACTGGATTGTCAGGTTATTACAGGATGTATGAATATTAAGGTTAACAGGACCCACAATAAAAACATTATCTGATGCCGAAGGGATAATACTGCCGACCCAGGTTGTTGTGCTGTTCCAGTTTCCACCTGTCAGCGTTGAGACAATATTTAAAGAATAGACTTGTGAGATGCTGCAAAAAGAAACTGCAAGCAAAACCGGTAAAAAAAATTGTTTTTTCATAATGTTTGGATTTTGATGGGAATTTAAAACTGCAAAATTATTCACTACGCAACCTCTTGTCAATCGGTAGAAATACATATTTTTTTTAAGCTGACTAGGTATTTATACCTACGTATTTTTTAAACCGTGATATGCTGGAAAAGCTTTATATACGGCTGAAATCAGAAGAAATCACCGCCATAAAGGTCATGATTGCGATTTTTTTGGATTTGCCCTCCGTGGAACGAAAGAGCACCCGGATTACTATTGGTTCAAAAGCATATCACAATAGGATTCCGAAATAAATTCATTGGAATGAATCCCCAAAAACCCGATGAAATACCGGCATTGTTCCTCCAGGTCCGCTAAGTCGTCTTCTTCCGGATTGCCAATGGCTTCCACCTCGATGAATGTTCCGGCTCCGGGTAAAGAGTCGAAATGAAACTTCACATTTCCAATAAAGTAAATTTTTCTGGTTTTTTTTACTATCACCTTAATTCCAAGGCTTGCAGTGAGTAAATCTTTTAACGAATGGTCGGGATCGAACCTGTAAAGTAGTACTTTCGAAGGCTTAGCACCTTCCTCATCAGGGCGTTCGTAATAAATCAGGGCATTTTCGATATTACCCTCTCGCAATTTGAGGCGTCCTTTCGAAACATTAAAATACGTATCTGTTTGGTGGTCTTCGCCGGCATATCTGGGATTTAAGGATATTAAGCGGACTTCCAGTTCAGCTAAATTATTTGTACGTGCCTTGAATTCAAAATTCACGAAAGCCATAAGTCTGATATTATTATAACACAACTGATTAATAAAGAGGGCATTACTTATAGACTCGTCAAACCATCTTTCAATAAACCCTTACTCCCAGCGGAACTTCTTTGTCAGGAATAATAAGGATGCAATCGTTATTCTGATCAGGTACACCAATAGTAAGAACCTCTGAGATAGCTTTACCAATCTGCCGGGCAGGAAAGTTCACGACAGCCAGTACCAATCTGCCTTGCAGGTCGTTTGGTGAATAATGCTTTGTAATTTGGGCAACAGATTTTTTAACTCCAATGCTGTCGCCAAAATCAATATTTAACCGATAAGATGGGTTTTTTGCTTCCGGAAAAGGAACAGCATCAATGATCCTTCCAACACAAATATCGAGTTTCAGAAAATCCTGTATAGTTGCCATAGAATTAATAATTTAGATCGGTTTTATCATGAATCCATCCAAAAAGCGTGTGATATACTTTTTCCCTCACCGGCCCGACTGAAAGCATAATGTCGTGTACGGCATTTTCAATGCTGAACAATGTATATGGACCATTAATTTTGCGGGCGTATCGTATTATGTCCTTCACATTTACCACTGCATCAGAATATTTGAATTTTTCTGACCAGCGGAATGAAACAACAGATTTTTCAGGATGCATGATCAGTAAAGGAACCCTGATGGATAGACCACGCCTTATCTTTTCCTGACCATCAAAGATAGCTTTGACCCAGCCCAGATTTACCAACGGAGCTACGTGGGGTTTCCAGTCAAGCCTGTAATTCCATTCACCGTGCCCGCTTTTATGCAGGCTGGGACCATAGAATTTTGAGAATCCACCGGGAACCAACTGGTCAGGCCACCGGGATGCACACCTTGCAGCCAATGGAATGATCAGTTTTTTTGTGATGATATCTTTGTTTTGCTCAAAGAAAGGGCTGTTCAAAAAAACAGCATCAAAAAGACCAGACGGTTCGAATTTATGAGCAAACAGTAAAACAATCAGTCCACCCATCGAATGTCCGCTCAGTAAAATCTTTCTATTTTCTTCACTTCTTATGATCCGCAGAGCTGCTGTAATGTCTTCGTCGTATTCAGCAAGATCGCGAACGTTATTGAATTTCTGGTGGGGCAGGTATGAGCGGCCATATTTCCGCAGGTCGAGGGCATAAAAGTTAAAACCCTGAGCAGTATATTTACCCGCTACTTCGCTGTGAAAGAAATAGTCGTTAAAACCATGTAGCTGCAGCACAGCCTTTGCAGATGGAATGGCTGGCTGTTTGCGAATCAATGTACAAACCACCTCGCCTTCATAATCATCGGGCTGTTGAATGGTGCAACTTTCAAACCCTGCACCAAGGATGTCGTTCTGGTATTCCATGTTAAATGCGCTCGATATTCTGTTCCGTTGTTATTTCTCTATTTTTTGTCCCGGGCTGAGATAATATCTGCTTGCCGTACAGTGTGTGTTGACGTAAAGAGATGCTTTCATTTTTGCGCACATAGATTTGTGCATCCCGTAAAGTAAATCCAATATTTAACAAGATTCTAGACGCAACTACACCAACCGACTCAAAAAAGCAAGTGGTTGTAAAAATTGACGAAGTGCTCTGGATGAATTCTGCTCTAATCATTGGCAAATGTTTTGCTTCGTGCCATTTCTATAGCCTGATGCGGTTTTTGTTTCAAGAAGGTCAAGTCAGGTAATTGGTTTAGGCATTCGGTTATTTTGATATTGCTGTTTTCTAACCTCAACATTTCTATATGTTCTTCATTTTTTGAGGGACACAAGATCAGTCCTACAGGAGGATTTTCGTTGTCAGGGCTTTCGAGCTTTTCGAGCCGTTGTAAGTAGAGCTCCATTTGGCTTTTAAATGCTGCTTCAAACTTACCAGGCTTCAACCACATGGTTGCCAGGAATTTAAGCCGCAGATGGTAAAACAGCAGATCGAGATAGTGATCATCATTGTCTATTGTTATGCGCATTTGGCGAGTTAAGAAAGCAAAACCGGAATCCAGCTCGATGATGATTTTTTGGATCTCCACCATTATCGTACTTTCTAAATCCTTTTCAGAAAAGGTTTCTTTTATACCAAGGGAATCGAGGAAATATGGGTCTCTAAACACCAAATCAGTGGAGAGGTTTTGGTCAGTTTTTAGCGAGATGATTTCAATTTCTATTGTTTTACCGGGCTTTTTGCTGATAGTAGTTCTTTCGTAAAGCATTGAACTGATGCGATCCTGGAAAGTACATACTCTCCATTTTCCGAGTTTGCACATTTCGATGTAGAAAATCCTTTTTAGAGGATCTTTCATAAACATGACCAAACAGATATGCGACCAGGTCAATTGTTTGCACACTATGTAAACAATTTCATTACCAGAAAATGTTATGGCAAACAGCAAACATTGCCTGAGTTGCTTTTCGCCCCAACCTTTACCATATTCCATGACCAATTGTCGGTAGAGTGTGGCGAGAACCTCTTTACCATATTCTGCCCTCTGATTTTGCAACACTTCAGCGTTTATAAGCTTACCGATTTGCCAATACAGCAAGATAATGGCTGAATGAAAGGTTACTGCCACCTTTAGACGGCTTTGATTGATCAGGCGCTTAATTTCGCTGGACAAAGGTGTAATAGCGTTTTCTATGACATCAGGGCTACTTCTCATTTTCTTTGTTTAATAAAAAAGCATCGCATTTCTGATTTTCATTAACATGCCCATTCTGTTTAACTTTCATCAGGCATATCATGCCCGTAATGTAACCTAAATCTTCCATTTTAAACTCATTTCCTGCGCAAAGTGATTGGTTTGCTCAGAATCCGGTATCGGCAAAACCGCAACAAACCAGGGATTTATATAAGTGTTTTATGATCCGGCACGAACTAAATGGTCAGCCTCCTTCGCATTCATGTTCCACATTTGATTGGAGCTTCTCAAACTGATATCCAGATGCTTCTGATAGCTCTTTGAGCTTTAGTGAAGCAGTGATGAGTTTTTCAATTTCCCTTACCAACTCAGGCTCGCTTGCAACTTGCAGCGGTTTGAACATAGAGAATAAACGCAGAGCAAACAACCAGTCTGCCAGTTCTTCGAAATTCTCTTTGCTGTAATACCAAACATCCTGGTAGAGATTAATTCCGATGAATTGCTTTACATCTTCATCTTTGAGCAATTGCAGTAAAAATCTGCTGTCAGATAATGGAGATTCTCCGGATTCGTTCAGTTCTGGTGCGTAACGCAGGAGAATAAAAATGAGCCGGATATCCAGTTCGATATCTCTTTCGCCCCGGCCGGTTCTTTTCAGTACTGTTTGCAAAGGTTTGTGATACCGGAGCCGGGTCATCAGATCTGGACGGTCCAGCTCATCTGCGAGATCCGTAAGCGCTTCAGCCACATAGAAAGCGGTAAGAATTATGACATTTTCCCTGTATAGCCTGAGGTTGCTGACAATAAGCATTTCATTGAGGCTGTTGATTCTGTTCTTTGAGAAAAATGGCCTTAAAAGACCCTCCTGCGTTTTGATGAAATAAAAAGTATTGCTCAAACAATCTAAGGCAGTCCGGAATCTTGCCTGTGCCTTTGTGGTTGACTTACCTGAGAGTTTCTGCTCAGCCCCTGCAATCAGGGCTTCAAATCTGTTGAATATCTCTTCCGGTAGCGGATTAGCTTGCCCGGTGATATTAATTATATTGTTGATTATCAGATTTATAATTTCATCAGAAAGCAGTTGTTCCAGTTTTTGATGTACCGGTTTTAAACGGGCTGATGCAAACATATCGGCGATGTCGGGTACCCCCAGTCCACCAAGATCGTTACGGAGTTTTTCCCAGTCCCAGCTTTCGTCATAAACCTCCCTGAAATTCCAGAAAACGCGGTATTCAAATCCCTGCAACCCCCAATGAAATCCCGAATTATGTATTTCGCTGCCGCTTCGCAGATACTCCAACCCCGAGATATGTTCGCTGAAAATGTAAAAATGTTTTTCCTGGTTGCTGATGGATAAAGCATCTGCCAGGCTTATGGTTTGTGTTGATTTGCCGGAACCTTGCCTGCTGAGCTTTGGAGCCGACACCCTGATACTTCCAGACGCTGATTCATACTTATTATTATACAGAACCAGTGCGCGTTCATTCCCTGAGCGGTTGGTGCAGGCAAATACATTTTCGTTAACATAACCCTGATCGGTAATGAAATCAAAAATATTGAAATGATCCACCTCGCTGAAAATGTAACGTTTGCCTGTAAGAGGAAATATTTCTTTGCGGTGCCGTTCAACCAGCCACTGGTTGGGTTGCTCGTTATAATAGGCGCGCTGATATTCCATGCCATATTTTTCGGTATAACCTTCTACCTGGCCATGTGCAAACATTGGTAAACCCGGCAGGGTGGACATCAGCACACAAACACCAAAGTATTTATCGTCCGATCCAAACTGGCGGATGGCTGTTTCCTCGTCGGGATTACTCATGAAGTTGACATACCTTTTTAAGATTTCCGGTTCAAACTCCAGCGTATTGGTGATAAGATCCCGGTATTTTTCATTTTCTTCATTTTTCAGCATGTGCATAAAAGCCGAATTATACACCCGATGCATGCCGAGTGTTCGAACAAAATAACCTTCCATCAGCCAGAATGCTTCGGCAAGCAACAAAGTTTCGGGCATATCACGGTTGATACGATCCACTACTTCGCGCCAGAACTCAACAGGAAACAGAGCATCAAATTCTTCTTCACTCATGGCAAAATCAGAGCGGGAAGGAATATCGCCTCCCGTTCCAGGCCGGGGATACCAAAGACGTGAGAAATGTTTCTTGGCCAGGGTCATGGCTGCATCAAAGCGAATAATGGAAAATCGCCGTGCAACTTCAAAAATTTTTTGAATAACAGCTTCCCGAACCTCCTGTTTCAACATGTTGAGCTGGGCAGTATCGTTCCAGGGCATATTGGTTCCGTCATTTCCGTGATAAATGTATCGAATGTCATTATAGCGCTTGTCAATGCGCTGAAAAACCACAGCGGCATCTGAACGGGAGTAATAACCATCGTCAATCCTGATTTCAATGTCAGAGTGTTGAGATAGGTTTTCGCCTGTAAACCTGTAACCCGGAAACGGTGAAACATGGCTCTGGATAAAATAATCCGGGTGTTCGACGACCCATTTTGAATAAAGGCCGGTGTGGTTGGGTACCATGTCGCTGGCCAGCCTGATACCCCGCTTTCTGGCTCTTTCATTCAGATTCTGATAAGCCATTTCGCCACCAATATCGGAAGCAATTTCATAATCATACAACGAATACGCTGATGATACTGCATCAATATTACCCATGATGTGTTTAATCCGTTTGGAAGCATCACTGCGCTCCCATATACCAATCAGCCAAAGCCCGTTGAAATTATTACTCGCAATCTGGTCAAGTTCTTCATCAGGAACCTGGTCGAGGCGGCGGATTTCACGCTGGTATTTTTTCGAAAGCTGGTCAAGCCATACGTAGGTGTTTTTTGCCAGCAGCACAACGCGGGGCATCCAGTGTGTATCGGGGGTGAAGTTTTCGTATTCTTCATAATCTCTGGCTGATTCGCGTGCAAACTGATAACCCGATTTGCCAATGCTGAAATTGCTTTCGCTGGCTTTGTAGGCAGGCACAATTGTTGGCGCTTCACCGAAGTTAAAACTCAACTGAAAGTCTTCTTTCATTAAATCCCTGCCTTTCAGGATGCGTATAAGGATTTTCTCTGGCAGAATGCTTTTCCAGTTTTTGAGAATGAATTCAAGCTGTTCAAACAAATCATCTGACGCCAGCAATGGAGCCTTCAATAGGGTAAAAATATCCTGGTTTTTTGGCCCGAAAGGCGGTTCATTGCGGAAGAACTCATCCATTGCATCAGCAAAGCGGCGGAATGCTTTGGGTTCAGATAAATAACCCTCATCAAAGAATTCCTTCAGATTTTGATTGGCAGGATTGAAATTTGCCAGGAAAACCATCATAGCTTCTTCGGTAGTTATTGCTGCATTTGAGCGTGCTCCGGTGAAATCCTTAAGATAATGCGCTGCTTGACGGCTACCATTGAAAACTTCCAGGGGAGGGAACTTCTCTGTAAAATCTTCTAAAAGTGAATCAAATTGTTTTTCATTGAATTTCTTCCGAAGATATTCAACTACCTTTTCAAACGCACCCGGATTCACAGTTTCCTCATATTTCCTGATCACCAGATGGTAAATCTCATCAATCAGTCCGGCAGCGTTTATTTGGCCCGGGTAAATGTGCTGATCCGGTGCGCGATGCTGATTCACACGATGCACAAATTGCCTTACGGCAACGAAATCAGCGAAAATGACATTGCCATCGGTTGAAAAGAGAGATTGATCAAGTTGATACTTTCTGCGAATTTCTGTGTAAATATGAAATTCAAACGCTCCCGATACGGGAAACTGGGTTTTCGGCATAAAGCAGTTTTTGTAATGGTTGTTGATAATAATTTTTTTATCAGTACTCAGGAAAATCATATTTGACTTGTTGATCGTATGCTGTTGCTTTTTATGAAATCAATGCAGTTTATCCCGATATCAGCCAAGTATGAAATTCACCAAATCAATCACGTCCAGGATATTAATTGTGCCGTCCTGGTTTAAATCGGCATTTTCGAAGCAAAACGGTTCAGGATTCAGACCCAAAACATAATTGACGGTTGTAATAACATCCAATACGTTCACATTTCCATCACAGTTTGCATCGCCAGAGATCAAAGTAATTCCGGTACTGACCTTCACAGCTCCCCATCCCCTGAAAGCCGGCGCCCACCATTCCTCTATCACTTGACCCTGAAGGTTAAATTTATAGATTTTCCCCAACTGGTTTTCAACAGACTCTGCTGTCCAGAAATATTCACCATCATGCCATAATCCCCGGCAATGTGGGCTGGGCGGAGCAAAGTGATTGACCGGAACCCCAACAAGGTCAGGCCAGCCTGAAAAATCATAGCATTTGATCAGGTTCTGGTTGCCCAGCATCCAGTAAAAGTTGTCGAAGAAAGTTGCGCCGTATACCGTTCCACTGAATGAAGTTGAACCATGTTTCACACCGCTGATGTCGTAACGGTTCATAGCCCATTCTTTTACATAAAAATATGATCCATCCCAGGCCAGCCCGTAAATGTAATACAGCCAGAAATCGTGCATGATCAGCGTGAGGTCGCCCGTGAAAATATCTACCTTGTAAATGCCGGGCATAAAGGCTTCAGCCACATACACTTCGTTATCAATCACGGTCATATCCTGCCACCGGTAATTCTCGTATTCATGATAACTATGTACCGAGCCATCCAAGTTCAGTACATAAATTCGTGATAGAAAATCCTGATAAGCCGTAAACACAATGAATTCCTGCTTTTGTGCTGAAACATGAGCACAAAGAATGGATCCCGCAAAAATAAAAAGCCAAATCCTCTTTTTCATTATTGTTATTTGGGTGATAACATGTTTCGTGCAATACCTTTGTGCCATGCAGGTATAAAACTCTGATTTTAACCGGATAAGTGAATATTTTCTGTAATATGTTGTGTTACTTATTATTGGCTGATTATTGTGATTCCAAACTTTACCAAAGAAACTTAAATTAGAATTTCAAAAGTACTGTTTTTTACTTAACCCAACCAACAATTTTTACGACCCGTGAACCAGACGATGTAACTAAAATCTCAATATCAGGAACAAAATACTCCGGAATAAAATACATCCAACCTGCTTCATTCACACACGTATGTAAAACAATGATTATCAAGATTTTTTGTAAACCCGGCCTATAGATCGGGGAAAATACCAGGTTTGGGGGAACCAGAGAATTTAGTCCATGATCAGAAATATTATAAATAAATCAGGCCAGGTACATGGTCATTAAGAGGTACGAAAGAATGAACAGTATAAGCGGTATAAGGGATTATCCGGAATTGCAGGCATCTGCCGGGCGAATGGATTGTTTTGCCCGCTATCTTTTTAAAAAACCTAACTTTGCGCACTTTTATTAAATGTTGCTGAAATGAACCAGAAGCCTTCAATTCCAAAAGGAACCCGTGATTTTCTACCGATTGAAACAATCAGGCGCAACTATATTTTTGACACCATTCGCAATGTCTTCAATCTATACGGTTATCAACCCATTGAAACGCCCGCGATGGAAAACCTAAGCACTCTTCTGGGAAAATACGGAGATGAAGGCGATAAGTTATTGTTTCGCATTTTAAATTCAGGTGATTTTCTTTCAGGTGTTTCTGAACCCCAATTAATTGAGCGTAACATTGGCATTTTGGCTTCCCGGATTTGTGAAAAAGGGCTACGCTACGATCTTACCGTGCCTTTTGCCAGGTATGTGGTGCAGCACCGCAACGACATCACGTTTCCCTTCAAACGCTATCAGATACAACCTGTATGGCGTGCCGACCGCCCTCAAAAAGGCCGCTACCGCGAATTTTTCCAGTGCGATGTTGACGTGATAGGCAGTGATTCATTGCTGAACGAAGTTGAACTGATTCAAATTATTGATCATGTTTTTACACAGTTGGGACTGCCGGTACAGGTACACTTGAATAACCGTAAAGTGTTGGCCGGGCTTGCACAGGTGTTGGGGATCGGAGATAAGCTGATACCGTTTACAGTAGCCATTGACAAACTGGATAAAATTGGAACGGATGGGATTGTGGAAGAACTGAAAAACCTGGGGATGGAAGGGGAAGCTTTGAAACTGATTTTACCGGTGTTGGAAATGAAAGGAGAAAATCAGGCACTGCTCAATGCAATGAAAAAAATTGTGATAACCTCTGAAAAAGGACTGGCTGGTATTGAAGAACTGGAAATAGTTTTTTCACTTCTTGAAAGCTTTCAGTTACATTCATCCGCAGTTGTCACCCCTTCGCTTGCCCGTGGATTAAATTACTATACAGGAGCCATCATCGAAGTGAAGGCAACCAATGTTAAAATTGGCAGTATATGCGGCGGTGGACGCTATGATGACCTGACCGGAATTTTTGGTTTGCCGGGGGTATCCGGAGTTGGCGTTTCATTTGGTGCAGAACGTATTTATGATGTGTTGGAAGAACTTAACTTATTTCCTGACAACCTCGCGTGCGCTATCAGGATTATGTTTGTGAATTTTGGAGGCCAAAGTGTTAAGCTTGCCATGAAACATTCCGGTCATCTCCGCAGTAAGGGTGTTTCTTCAATAATTTACCCTGATGCAGCGAAGCTAAAAAAACAGTTGGCCTATGCTCACTCAATGAATATTCCTTATGTTGCGATCCTCGGGGAAGAAGAAATCAACAACGGAGTGATCAATATTAAAGACATGAAAACCGGCGAGCAGCATATTTGCTCCGAAATAGATTCGTTTTTAAAGCACTCCGGTTAATTTTTGTACCTGCGTTGTTACACTTTTCAGTGGTAAGTCTTTTACTTTTAAAACATCCACACTATTAAATTCGTGTTAATGAACAACATTCACAACATCAATCATGAATTGCTTGATTTTGAGCGCATCGAAGAAGTCCTGAAAGACAATTTACAGCTGATCCTGGATGCACAGGTCAAAACTCAGATAATCAAATGCCGTCAATATCTCGACAGCAAGATGGAATCATCTGACGAACCAATTTATGGCGTAAATACCGGATTTGGAGCATTGTGCGATGTTAAGATTTCAAAAGAAGATCTCTCGGTGCTACAGGAAAACCTTGTCAAATCGCATGCATGCGGAACGGGAAATGAAATTCCACGCGAAATTGCCAGATTGATGCTGCTGCTTAAAGTGCAATCGCTTTCTTACGGTCACAGCGCTGTACAGTTGGAAACAGTGCAGCGCCTGGTAGATTTTTTCAATCATGATGTGATCCCGGTGGTTTATGAATTTGGTTCTCTCGGTGCTTCCGGAGACCTTGCCCCACTGGCCCACCTTTCGCTTCCCCTGCTTGGCATGGGGGAAGTTTGGTATAAGGGTAAGAAGCAGCCCGTCGAAGTAATAATGAAAAAATTTGGCTGGCAACCTATCGGGTTAAAGTCTAAAGAGGGATTGGCATTGCTCAACGGAACCCAGTTTATGAGTGCTTATGGCGTATATTGTTGTCTGATGATCTTCAGACTTTCCAGGCTGGCAGATATTATTTCAGCCATTTCTCTCGACGCCTTTGATGGCAGGATTGAACCATTTCATGAATTGATCCAGCAAATTCGTCCGCACAAGGGTCAGATAAAAACTGCCCGCCGTATCCGATCCCTTTTAGAAGGTAGTGAATTGATTATCCGTGGCAAAGCCCATGTCCAGGATCCATATTCATTTCGGTGTATCCCCCAGGTGCATGGTGCCAGTAAAGATTCTATCAATTATGTTTCTTATGTGTTCCGCAAAGAAATCAATTCAGTAACAGATAATCCCACAGTTTTTCCTGATGAAGACCTTGTGATTTCTGCCGGGAATTTTCATGGACAGCCATTGGCATTGGCACTTGATAACCTGAGTATTGCTGCAGCCGAGCTGGGCAGCATATCAGAACGCAGAACTTATCAGTTGCTGGCAGGCAAACGTGGTCTTCCTCATTTCCTGGTTGCCAATCCGGGACTTAATTCAGGTTTTATGATCCCGCAATATACTGCTGCATCCCTGGTAAGCCGAAACAAGCAGCTTTGTACTCCGGCATCAGTAGATAGTATTGAATCATCGCAGGGGCAGGAAGATCATGTAAGTATGGGTGCCAATGCGGCAACAAAAACGCACATGGTGCTTGAGAATTTGAAACGTATCCTTGCCATTGAGTTATACAATGCAGCTCAGGCTATGGATTTTCGAAGACCATTCAAGTCTTCGCCGGTTTTGGAGCGTTTTCTTTCAGAATACCGGTCGCGTGTGGATTTCGTAAAAAATGATCTCGTCATGTATTACGATATCAACAAAACCCTGAAATTCCTTGATGAGGTGAAAATTGAACTGCCGGGTGAGGATGCAGGAAAATATCAATTATAGCCCAACAATGATGAGATTACAGCCCCAGCTTTTGCAAATATTCGCTGGGCGTCATCCCTGTAAGCTGCTTAAAATGAGTGTTAAAGGAAGATTTTGATTGAAATCCGACCATCCTGCCAATACCTTCAATTGAATATAGTTCGGTATTGTTTTCTTCGAGCAGTTTTTTAGCCTCGTTGATACGAAGTTCTGTGATGTATTTTGAAAAGGGCATACCAGTGCTTGAATGCACGACTTCCGAAACATATTTTGAATTGGAATTCATTTTTTTTGCAAGGGTTCCAAGATTACAATCGGTCTCTCTGTAATATTTTTCATCCATGAGCTGATTGAATTTGCTGATCAATTCTTCCCTTTTTTCAGGTGTGAGCTGAGATTTTACCCTGGATTCAGCCCCGGTTCTCTTTCTTTGCCCCGGAATGTGATTGCCCTCACCAGCAGTGTCTTCAAATGTTATTTCGCCCGAATCATGATAGACCACAGAAATATTTTCCGGCAGGTCTTTGAGTTTTATAGCAAATAAACCAATTATCAAGGTAATGGTTATAAAAGCAAGGATGTAAAGAATGATATCGTCTGTTTTTTTGTGATGAACCATACTGTCGAAAATCATGACAGCCATGACAGCCGAATACAACCCGAAAGTAGTAAAAAGCAACAATTGCCATTTGTTTCTTATTGCATCCGCTATTGAAATCTTCCCCAAAGATAACCACCGTTCTTTCCTGAGATACCTGACAGCCTGAACAGTATAAAATAAAAACTGACCCCACAACACAATTTGTAAGATAACGATACTTATCAATGAATCATGTGGAATATTCATCAGATTCAGAGATACTGATCGGTTTCTGAAGGCAAGAATAAAATTGACGAGCAGGAAAATGGCTGCCGGAATGAAATGAATCAGACCCCAAATCCATGATTCGTATTTTTTCCTGACCAGCGCCCTTAAATAGAAATATGCATATGGCATGATCAGAAAGAATCCACCCGGAAGGAGAAAATTCAATTTCCCGGCTAGTTTGATTTTTCCGGTATGCTGAAAAAGAAACGCCAGAAAAATAATCCCGGAAACCAGGAAAAATTGAGAAAGGATCAATTTGGAACGGCTTTTAATCCATTTCCCATAGTAGAACATGATAAGAAATAAGAGAAAGTTCTGGTAAACCAGGATTGCAAAAAACCATTTGGAATGAAACTCAAAAAAAACCAACAAATCTTTTAACATTGACTTTCTGCTGCTAAGATGTTTTCACCTCAATGATTTGGGAATACAAAAATAGACATTTGAAACATACCTTCCGTTCTTTTTGTTGTTTCTTCATATGTTTTTTTAAACGCTTACAAAAATATTCCTGCGACAGAGCACCATCTCCCATTGTATGGACTATTTCCTCGATAACCAAAGCGTAAGCAGGCTTTTTTTAATAATTTCCCAATTCACGGCGATAAATATTACATTGCCCATGAAGAAGCATTTGTCAATACTTAAACGGATAGGTGCCTATATTCAGCATGTAAAACATTTCTATTACAAATCCCAGATCAGAATTATCCGGGATTCTGTTCACATGCATGCCTACTGGTAAATTTTGCCAGACACTGCTGCCACACAATGCAGGCAGAGGGGAGTTCATTTCTCCTGATGACCAATCCGGATTAGTTCGGAATTTTTTGCACAGAATTTTTTACTCATGAAACAGAATCTGTAAAAAAGCAATCAGAATGTCTTGGCAGCTCCCATGCGACAGTTTCCTGAAAGTTTACATACTTTTACCAGTTATACACGGTTATCTTAATGACTGGAGTAATGCAGGTGACCGGTTTTGCCAGGAATGACAGTACGAAACATACTACCCATCGCTATTATACCAGAATCGTGAGGGATTAATTATATATCTGATTATTTTCATATACTTTGAACATGGGGGAGGCTTCTCAAGCAGTGCATGTCATGAAAGACTTTATTGCCAGCTTCATTGATCTGGACGATAACGTATTTGAACTGCTCAATTCAAAAATGGAAATAATTACAGTTCCCCGGAAAAAGTTACTGATCGAAAATGGCCAGGTGTCAAGGCAAATGTTTTTCTTATACGAAGGCTTCGTTCGGTTTTTTCACTGGAAAGACGGTACGGAAGTTACCAGCGATTTTTACTTTGCTCCGGGTTTTATTACATCGTTCACAAGTTTTATTGAGCAGAAACCATCGGTTGTGAATATTCAGGCAATGGTTAAAATGGAAGTATTGGCGATGCGGTATGATGATCTTCAGCACTTATACCACTCAATCCATCAGATTGAACGCCTTGGCCGTCTGCTTACAGAGCAGGTGTTCATTACTTTTGAAAAGCATTTGCTGAGTTTCCTGAATAATTCCCCGCAGGAACGCTATCTCTGGCTGCTCAAAGAATATCCGGAATTCATTAAAAATATCCCTCTGCAATATCTTGCATCTTATCTTGGAATTGCTCCCGAATCGCTTAGCCGTATCCGTAAAAGGATCATCTGAGCATTTCTTGACTTTTGTCAGGTGTCCGGGACCGGATGCTGCCATACTTTTGTTGCCGGTAATTCTTCAGATTTTTAAATCAATCATTTTATGAACATTAAATGTGTTTTTGTTATGATCACATTGGCAGGTATTCTAAACGGATGCACAGCGGTTTCGAGAAAACATTTTCCTGAACCGGCTAAAAAAAGCGATCCGATCAACCAGATGCTTTATTATGCATCACTGGCGGGCAACTCGCACAATACTCAACCCTGGCTCATAAAAACTGAAGGCGACAGCATCATAAAAATTTATGCTGACACATCCCGCAAACTTCAAATCGTTGATCCTGAAGCGCGCGGATTGTTTATTTCATTGGGTGCTTTTATTGAGAACCTTCACCTGGCCGCTGGTAGTCTGGGTTATGAAACGGAAATACGGATCATTGCAAAAACCAACAGGGATTTACAGGTGGCCAATATATGTTTAAAACCTGCAAAGCCTTCGGGGTTCGATTTGAAACAAATTGAAAACCGGCGTACACTGCGGATTCCTTTTATGAAAGAGACCATAACAGAAAACGACCTGAAGCACCTGGTCGGAAACAACGGCGCAAAGGTTCACTTTTTCTCTGCTACTGACACGAATGGACAATATATTGCCCGGCAAACACTTGCAGCTTATATTCAGCAGGCAAACGATTTGCAGGCAAAGCAGGAACTGGCAAACTGGATACGCTTCTCAAACAAAGATGTGAACGATCACCGTGATGGCCTCACCACATCAGGCATGGATATTGGCGGAATTGGAGGATTCATAATCAGAAACTTCTTTAAACCTGAGGATTCAATGAAACAGTCATTTGTTGATGCAGGAATTAAAAGGACCCGGAAACAGATTGAAAATTGCGGTGGCTGGATACTGATAACACAGGCTGGAAACTCTCCGGAATCCTGGATCAGCACTGGAAGAATTTATCAAAGGATGAATATTGACTGTTACCAGTTCATGATTGGTTATCATCCGATGAACCAAATGATTGAAGAACAGGAGTTTGAGGGTAATGCCAACAACTTTCTGGGTACATCCGGCGTAATACAATTTGTTGCCCGCGTTGGTTATGTGAAAGAATACCCTGAAGCAGTAAGTGTTAGAAGACCGGTGGCTGTGTTTGTAAAACAATAACAGGATAGGAGTTTGTTAGAGGCCTGGTAGTATACAATATAACGAAGCAAACGCCTGCCATAAAGTTGTGGTTTTTTGTGTTTATATATGCCAATTTGGTACACTCAGAAATATGCAATGAGCCGGTCGTGAAAAGCCCTAGATGACTCAGCATAAATTTTTACACCTAATTTCAGCGATTGTTTTTCCAGCCGTGCTTTGCGAAGACCGATGCCATGGATCAGATTTTGGATAATGGGCTTATTATTTTTTGTCATCTCAAAAGATAACAGCGTGTTTTCAAACAATACCAGATCGTGATGTTTTCCGAGCCACTGGCTCAGAGTCTGTATTTCTCTTGCCAATGCAAACATTAAGCCTGGCCAAAGGGGTGCAAGTACATGTATCTGGTACCAGAAATATTTCACCTGTTTTCGCCATTCGTGCATGATATGATTATCGCAATTGTTACCTGCGGCAACGAACAATTGTCTACCTTTTTTATAAACACTTTGTGTACCTTCACAAACTACCTTTTTCAGGTCATCATTAAAATTCCAGTCATTGATTTTAGCATCAATCAGCAGAATTGATCTGATAACTTCCGATGTGACCGCCCTGCCTGTCAGGTCTTCCAGTTTTCGCTTACGGCTTCTTTCCAGTGTCAACTTCAAATGACGCAGGTATTGCTCTGCTGTTTTCGACTTTCGTGTTTCAATAAAATCGGGTAACAACCCTATAAGTGCTGTGAGATCACGGGCTTCAGAAAGCATTCGGGACTGATCGCGATAAAAACTGTTTAAAATCCGGTATGTATTTTCGCCTGTTCCATGCCGCCCAATGCGTAGGAAGGCCCGCATACGCTTGAAGCACAAACGGGTTTGATGTATGTTTTCATGAACCTTTGTGCTGCGGTTCAGTAGTTTTATGACCAGCCGGTTGTAATGGTGCAGCAGCCGGATCATATTCTGGCTGAACGCTTCTTCTGTTCTTACAACGGGATGGATCATACTTGTTTTATCCGGAATGGTTTCAAAGATACTATGATTTAACAACGATCAGCAGAAAAACATAATTCATATTATGAAAATCAGATAAAGCCCTGTCAGGATTTTATTTTCGGAAGATGAACCAGAAAATTCCCATACTTACTATTTACTGAACTATTCAAAGCTTGGCGCAAAATCAATTCGAGAATATGTGGTATTTGATGCGATGGTGATTGAACCAACAACTTATTTCAGGTCTGCTTTTCAAAAAATGGTTTTTTGGAGTGAAAAATGAAAATGGATTCTTTATGGCAGAATTTATCAGCAACATTCAACTACTCTTCCTTAACACCCACAATTCTACTTTTTCTTCTTCCCTGATTTTTGTCAGCCAGTTTTTCCGGGGCGATGGTTTTTGCCTGACAGGGGTCTGCATTTTTCGGATGAGACTGAACCTGACCTTTTTCTGAAGTTCCTCCTCGATGGGGTGTTCATCGCTGATTCCGGCCACTTGTGCAAAAGTAGAAAATAACATTACAATAGTAGTTCCCTTTTGAACTTTGCCATACAGATGATCGAAAAAGTTGTCGAAGTATTTCTTTGGAAAATATGTTGACAAATCTGTTATTGTAGATGTGTTACCAGGAATCCAGGGTGGATTGAAGACAATCAGGTCGGTGTCTTCGGGAACAAATGAACCGGAAAATTCGCCCTGTTCGGTAAGGATTTCATGGTGGAGATTTCGACGTTGTTTCTCCCGGATTGTACTATAAATAGCATTGGGATGAATATCGGTGGCATGTACATATGGGATGTTGTGTGTAAGCATCATCAAGGCAAGCACCCCGCAACCGGTTCCAATGTCCAATCCGCGTTTGAAACCATAATTTTCTGACAGCCATTTTTCAAAAAGCAGAAGATGTTCGTGCCGGGTAGGAAAATACACTCCGTAAAACGGATGTACCTTGTCATCAAGTACCGGGAACCTGATGCCATTGGTAAACCATTGCCAGGCTCCATTCATACCAAGAAAATCTGAAAAACGGATCAGGAATTTTTTTTGTTCCGGATAAAATGTTTTAAGCCAGGGGTTTCCTGGTGCTTTTTCCAGGGCGGGTTGATGAAGATTAATTTCTATCACCAGGCCTTGATTCAAATACCTGAAATGATCGCGATTTTGCCTGCTGCTTGCATAATCACATACGGGATAGTGAATGTTGTGCTGCTTTTTAAGCCAGGAATAAAATGTCAGGGCAAAACCATAGCTTCCC
The DNA here is from genome assembly GCA_964419945.1 of uncultured Bacteroidales bacterium. GTDB lineage: Bacteria > Bacteroidota > Bacteroidia > Bacteroidales > JAAYJT01 > JAAYJT01. The sequence continues at coordinate 46,203 of CAYQRU010000010.1, forward strand.
GCGAGACAAACTGTATTTTCCCCCTGGATCAGATGCAGGATCTTTTTAAAAGTCGTACCCGGACGAACATACAAAATATTCCGGGATACCGACAGAATAGAAGGTTTTATAAAATCATCAGGAAGCGGCGATTGAAGTTCCGACACAACGGGTATAGTGTAAATTATTGGACAAAAATGACACAACGGGTTGTTACGGATTGTGCAAAAAAACACAAACTTTCCCTCTTTCCGGGACAGCCCTGTAAATAGCTCTGGCATCAGAGGCAGAAAGCATTAGCAGTATCTCGGGAGAATACTCAGGGACTTTAAAGACAAACAGGCTTTTGATGTCTTTCCAGGTGCGCGACAATGCGCGACTGAGGCTGAAAGCAATCCGTCCGAATCTTTCTTTTCCGGTGGATGTTTCATTTTGAATTACTTTTATTTTGAAGCCATTATCCAGAATTAACTCAAAGAAAACAGGCTCTCCTTTTGTTACTTCAGGGATTAATTCAGGTAAATTTGCTTCGGTGGTATCCCTGGGTGCTTTTTTATCAATAATAGGTTCTTTCTCGATGGTGGCTATGGAGTGTGTTATTTGCAATGGTTTTGAAAGCATCCTTGCCAGAGCCTTACGATCAATGGCATACAGGCTCCTGCTGAGATTGATGCGGTGTATTCTGGCCACGCTGACATCAACCCCGCTGATATCAAGAGCAACTGTACTATCCGGCAGATTGATGATCATTCCGATCGAATCTGTTTTCGCCATGACCAGTTGTGCTTTCAGAAAAGCTATATTATTTTGAAGGGATAGGTATTTTTGATCATTCTCCATTCGCTGATCAATATCATTTTTACTCTGCTCAGTATATTTTGCATTGATATCCTTTACCCATCTGTGGGCTGAATATGCAGACATTACCAGATAATAAACGAAGATGGCTGAAAAGAAGACCAGCACAGATAAGACAATCCGGAAATACCATTTCCAGCCGGATTGTTTGGATCTTGGGCGTTCGGTTGTTTCCATAGTCTTTATTAGTAGATGTATACGTGCGATCCGGTATTCAGTGACTTGAAAATAAATTCAAGGTCCTCATCATTAAGCCTGATACAGCCATGGGTTACCGGCATACCAAGAAATCGCTTGTAAAGTGTGCCGTGAATCAGGTAACCATCGCCAAGACTCAGCGCATAATCGCCAAGAACGCCGGCTTCATATCTGCTTGGATGATTTGCCGGTGGCACCGGCAATCCTTCCTCTACAAAAGCCCAGTCGGGTTTTCTCCACACGGGGCTTGTGATTTTTCCTTTTACCGTTCTTTTACCTTTTGGGGTTTTAAAAAGCCATTCACGTTCATCATGCGACAGCAGGCGGACATAACTTCCCGAACTCACAAATCCTTCTCTGATCAGCACTTTGTCACGATACAGAAAAAAATGATTATCAGTGGTATTAATCACAAGATAAGATTGTTTTGGGGTCAGCGCAGCATATTTTCGGGTGAGAGTTTCCAATTCTTTTTCTGATTGTGCGATGACTTTCTTCATGGCATCATCAAAAGATTCAACAGGTTGGTTTTTAAGCACGGGTGCCCGGTTTACAAATAATTCCCCTGCTACCGGCACAAAAAATACGATAAGATATAGAATTACTATCAATGCGGCCAGCGACCCGATAACGGAGGACACAAGCAAGGCCAGCCGGGATATTTTTTCTTTTCGCCTGCCTTCTGAGAAAAAAGCTCCAGGTGAAATGAGCAATCTAAAAAAGGTTTTACCAGAAAAAGTATTTGACCGGAGGGACGGCCTGGTTGTATTCTGCATGTTTAGCGGCTAATTATTGAAAATAGTCTCAAACGGAGCAATCGAACCAATAATGGTGACAGGTGTGCCAATACTCACCAGCCTGTAAATCTTGTCCATATCGCTATCGGTCAGGGCAACGCAGCCTTCAGTCCAGTCAGTCCCCTTCCCGCCATGCCCGTGAATTTCTATAAGTCCACCTATCTTTGAATTGCGAGGCAATGTACCATTGGCAACGGCGGAATGAAAACGCTTTTTATCTTCATCGTTCGGATAGTCAATCAGCAAAGCTTTATAGTATTTAGTGGAGCGTCCTTCCTTCTTTTTGATAATACGATAACGTCCTTCGGGAGTGGTGTTATCTCCTTTATGGCGTTTATCGCCCACCCATCTTTTACCAAGTTCTGCATCAAACTCATCAGTTTTCTTTCCATTTTTATACACATAACATTTACCGGCATATTTATCTACCAGTACCGCGGTTATTTTCTTCTCTCTCGATTCAGCAATGGTCTGCTCCATCCAATGTTTCCATTGTTTATGATTTTCAAAATAATCGCTTATAATCCTTAACGCCTTGTTATTCGCGCTTTTCAAAATTGCTTCGGCCTGGTTAAGTTTTTTATCTGCCTCAGGATATTGTCTGTTTTTGAAAATCAGCCTTCCTTCTGAAAGTAATAGCTTTCCGCGCGCAATCCCTGAAATGATTTCTTTTGGTAAAGGAAATCTGTTAAGCGAATTATTAATTTCTTTCAACAAATTGGTGAGTTCGTATAGTTTATTCTTTGTTTTATGTTCAAGGTCGGCTGATGAAATCCTGGTTTGCCTGAGAGCTTCTTCTGATTTTTCAACAGCAAGAGATGAGTAACGTATAACTTTTGTATAATCCCTGACCAGGATAAACCGCTCATTCTCTCTTTTCCAGGCAAGCATCGCTGAATCGTAATAATGTTTGGCATCGGTAAATAAATCATCCGCATAGATTTCGGCCTGATTATCGCGTGCATTAGCAAGTGCTGATCCGGCCCGGTCAACCTCGGCAAAAGGAGGTTCAGGAACCATTCGAAAAAAAACGACTACCAAAACAGTAAGGATCATCAGTACTGCCAATGACCAAAGGATCTTTTTCCACCTGTTTTTCTTCTTTGCCATAGATTCTTGAACTGTTCAAATTAAAAGAGACTGCCTTAACAACATTAAATTAAGACAGTCTCTTAAACGTTTTAACCGGTTGGTTATTACTTTCTTTTTACTTTGGCAATAGCATCCTGCAATTCAGTGTTGATGCCTTTTACACTTTCGATGGCAGCCTTTACTTTGTCGCGGGCAGCCATGAACTTACCCTGCTCAAACATAGCTGTTGCTTCGGCAACGGAACCTTCAATTACTGTTATTTCATTACGCATTTCTTCCAGAACTGCAGCGCCTTCCTTACCTTTAGGGGCTTTGGCCATCAATTCCTTGTTTTCTGCCATCACAGTAGTGATTTCAGTAAAAAGGCCCTCTGTTTCCAGACGAACAGCTTCTTTTGCTGCGTTGGCATTTTCAATAATGCCGGTAGTCGAAGCAATGATGTTTTCGAGCTGAAGGGTCTGTTCTTTAAAATTTTTGAATGTTTTTGAGTTTTCAGCTTCGATGCTGGCCATAGTGGTATTCATCTGATTTTGCAGGGCAGCAAACTCTGCAGGAACGTAAACATCAGCTTCAGCAGCGCGTACTGATTCAATTGCCGCTTTTGCAGCGTCAATTTTTTCCTGGGGAATTTTCCCGCAACTGGCTAAAAACACAAGCATCATCAATGATGCAACTCCCATTAAAATTCTACTTTTCATCTTCTTTTTTTTGTTTAATTGTTAAACTGTATGGATTATTTACTCATTAAGGTCATACCGGGGCATAACCCGAACATAATTAATTAATCATTTAGACGGGTAGAAAATAAAAAGTAACATTTCATGCAATGGTCTGTTTGTAAACCAATAAAAACGCATTTTCTATTCCGAACATCTTAATGACTTTTTTCCTGATTTTCCCCTTGATGAAGATTCCCGTTTTTGCGACTTTGGTGATATTTTACGCTAAAACGCCAACAATGAGCGCCGACTGCTCTCAGTGTGGAAAGCCCTGCAGTAAAGAGAATAAGTTGGATGGGCACCTGTAAATCTTTTATATTTTGAGATGGTAAAACTTGCCTCATCAAATTTTATTTCAAGAGACTCTCCCTGATTATATCCTTTGCTGATAACAAAGTCAATTTCATTCCCTTCGGATGTTCTCCAAAAATGTATTGCATCGTTACTATGCAAATGTTTAGCTCGCAGGAACGCATTGTCTTTATACAAAGCTCTTTTTCCTAACCCAAAATCAACAAGGGTATGAAGTTTCAGGAGTGAATTACTGAAAACCAGGTCATTGAAATATACTTTGGG
>CAYQRU010000011.1:0-47967 GCA_964419945.1 uncultured Bacteroidales bacterium
GGTTTTTACATGTCGGGGCATCCGCTCGACGATTACCGGGAAGAAGTGGAAAACTTCTGCAATGTCAGATTGTCGGACATGAAAAATGCAACCATCTATCTTAAAAACAGGGATCTGACTTTTTCAGGGATCGTTACCTCTGTTCAGAATAAAATCACAAAAAACGGTAAACCTTTCTGCACTTTCACTCTCGAAGATTTTGAAGACCAATACAGCATCATGCTTTTTTCGGAAGACTTTTTGAAATACAAACACTTCCTGAACGAAGGAGCCGCCTTGCTGCTGAAGGGAAAATTTCAGCAACATTTCAAGGATGAAGATCGCCTGGAATTGAAAATCAGTTATATGTGCCTGCTGGCTGAGGCAATTGACAAGCTGGTAAAAGAAGTGACCATCGAGCTTCCACTCAACAAACTCACTGATGAAAAAGTAGAACGGATATTCAGGCTTATAAAGGGGCATAAGGGCAACTGCACCATTACATTCAGGATCTTTGATCCTGAAGAAAGACTGACCATCAATTTAAATTCCCCAAAATACCGGATTGACTGCAGCGAACTGGTAAAAGCCATCAGTAGTCTCGATGGTTTGACGTATAAACTTAATTAGCTTCCGGTTGTTAATTTTCACGCTACAGTACAATAAAACAATATTTTTGCACTTAATTAAATCACTCACTTTAAAAATTATCATCATGGCTTTAGAATTCAACGACGCTAATTTTGAGCAACTTGCACTCAAATCAGACAAACCTGTTGTGATTGACCTTTGGGCTGTATGGTGTGGTCCCTGCCGTTTAATTGCCCCCCATATCGAGGAAATGGCCAAAGATTATGAAGGAAAGGCTATCATAGGGAAACTTGATGTAGATAACAACCCACAAACAACTGCGCGATTCGGGGTTCGAAATATTCCTACGGTGCTTTTCCTGAAAAATGGCGAAATCGTTGACAAGCAGGTGGGTGCAGTACCGAAATCGGTACTTGTTGCCAAACTCGAAAAATTATTATAATTTTTTTATTCACCGGGAGCGGATTTCCTTTTCTCTCAAGGCTTTATCATCAGATTGTATATTGGAAAACACGATTGACAGTGCACGTTTACAGGAGTTTGTAAACCTTGAACTCATCGCCAGGCAGGTGGTGGAAGGATTCATTATTGGTCTGCATAAAAGCCCTTTCCACGGCTTCTCGGTCGAGTTTGCCGAACACAGGCTTTACAACAGCGGAGAATCTACACGGCATATTGACTGGAAGCTGTTTGGACGCACTGATCGCATGTATGTAAAACGTTTTGAAGAAGAAACCAACCTGCGGTGCCAGATCATCATTGATCATTCCTCATCAATGTACTACCCGGTGATTGAAAAACCGGTTCCGGAAAATCCAGATAAGATCACATTTTCGGTATATGCTGCTGCAGCCTTGCTGTATATGCTTAAAAAACAACGCGATGCATTCGGGCTGAGCGTATTCTCTGATAAAATTGAGAATCATATATTGCCCAGGTCAAGTTCGGTACACCATAAATATCTGCTCACAAGACTCAATGATCTTTTGCTTGATGGCACCATCAGGCAGAAGCGTACCACCGGAGCGGCCGAAGTACTGCATCAGCTTGCCGAAAGCCTGCATAAGCGCTCACTGGTCGTGATTTTCAGCGACATGATGGAAAGCCGGGGAGATCCCGATGTGATATTCTCAGCACTGCAACATCTGAAACACAACAAACACGAAGTCATTCTGTTTCATACCGTGGATCGCAGCACTGAAGTGGAATTTTCGTTCAGCAACCGTCCTTACCGTTTCGTAGATCTTGAAACCGGCGACGATATCAGGTTGCTGCCCAGCGAGGTAAGAAATGAATACCTGAAAACGATGCAGCGTTTCAGCCGCGAACTGCAAATGCGCTGCGGCCAATATCGTATTGATTTCGTGGAAGCCGACATTAAAAAAGGTTTTCGTCAGATCCTGCTGCCCTATTTATTGAAAAGGGAAAAGATGTACTGACCTGTTTTTTCTCATCAACCAGAAGCACTTCCTCCCGGTCTGTTTTGATGGTTTCAGATTGCCTGGTTCAGGGAATTTTTATGGCTTGCCTTTCCATTACTTTCATCAAAGATAACACGCTCAAAGACAATCCATTATTACGATTAATAAAAAATTGCAGCATACTTACCTACCTGTTTCTACGACCTTGATTTCATTTTTCGGGTAAAGCCATTCTGGTTACCTGAAAAATAACAGTTGAGCCATTGTGACAAATCTACTATGTCTTAATAAAGTATCATTGTTTGCCTTCGGCATAGATCTTCACGATATTCAAAATCACTTCCACAGCCTTGTGCATACTTTCGAGGGGTATAAACTCATGCCTGCCGTGAAAATTATGGCCACCGGCAAAAAGATTCGGACAGGGAAGACCCATGTACGATAGTCGTGCACCATCTGTACCGCCTCGTATGGGCTTGATGTTCGGCTCAATGCCTGCCATTTCCATCGCTTTCTGTGCAATGTCCACAATATGCATAACCGATTCAATCTTTTCGCGCATATTGAAATACTGGTCTTTCAATTCTACCATAATACGTCCTTCCCCATATTTTTCATTCATAAAAGCAGCTACCGTTTCCAGGAACTTTTTTCGATGCTGAAAAATCTCTCTGTTGTGATCACGGACAATGTATTGCAACGTGCAATTTTCAACTCCGCCGTCCATTTTCACAAGATGATAAAACCCTTCATAGTGCTCAGTATATTGTGGTTTTTCGAATACCGGAAGCAGGCTGTTGAATTCCATGGCAAGCAACATGGCATTGATCATTTTATTTTTAGCGTATCCGGGATGTATGTTTCTGCCCTGCACTTTAATAGTAGCTGCGGCTGCATTAAAAGTTTCATATTCAAGTTCTCCGATAGCACCCCCATCCAGGGTGTAGGCATAGTCGGCTGCGAATTTTTTCACATCAAAATGATCAACGCCCTTGCCAATCTCTTCATCGGGTGTAAAAGCAACCTTGATTGTTCCGTGAGGAATTTCCGGATGATTTACCAGGAAAGCCAGAGCTGTCATGATCTCTGCAATGCCGGCTTTATCATCTGCACCAAGCAGGGTGGTGCCATCGGTGGTGATGAGTGTTTGACCGATGTAGTGATTTAGTTCAGGAAAATCGGAAGGAGATAAAACGACATTATTTGACTGATTCAGCATAATATCACCACCCTGGTAATTTTCTATGATCCTGGGTTGTACATTATCTCCCGGAGTTTCGGGGCTGGTATCCACATGCGCCAGAAATCCGATTACCGGTATTTGTTTGGCAATGTTGGCCGGCAATGTACCCATCACATAGGCATGTTCATCAATGCTGACATCTTTCAGTCCCAGAGCTATTAATTCATCGTGAAGAAGGCGTGAGAGTGTCCACTGTTTTTCAGTACTGGGAAAAGTAGCTGATGTATCATCGCTTCGGGTGTCAATTTTTACATACCGGATAAAACGCTCCAGTAATTCATTATTTTTCATGGTAAAAGGTGTTTTTTGTGTAGATAATTTCTTAAATCAGAATCCGGATTCTGCACGAGGGTGGGACGTTTCCTGTTGCATTGTAAAATCTTTTAAATGGGTTTTTCATCCAAATCTTCATGCAAAGTCCTTTCAGCAACTTACTCTTTCTTTGCCCTCAGCGATTCCCAAACCAGGTATGAGCAGATCATAATAAACATCAATAGGCCAAGTATTTCGGCACTGTGTGATTCAAACCAGGAATCGTTCACATAATTAATCCCTGAAAAGTTAAGTACGGCGCTAACCACTCCCATCAGAGCACCACCGGCAATAAAACCGGAAGCAATAAGAGTACCCCTTTCTTTTCTTGCATTGTTCAGTTTTTCGTTCTTGCTGCGGGAGCTGACAAACCATGCAATCAATCCACCTGCCAGCAAGGGAGTGTTCAATTGCAGAGGAATAAACATCCCCAGGGCAAAAGCCAGTGCGGGAATACCGATCATTGTCAGGATAAGCGACATAAAAGCTCCGGATAGGTAAAGTAGCCAGGGTGCAGGTTTTCCTGACATCATTGGCTCGATGACGGCTGCCATGGCATTGGCCTGAGGAGCAACTAGTGCTTTTTCACCTGTAAAGCCATAGGTCTGATTCAGCAATATGATGACTCCTCCTACGGTAACTGCTGAAACAAAAGTTCCAAGAAATTTCCATGTTTCCTGCTTATAGGGTGATGTGCCAAGCCAGTAGCCAATTTTGAGATCAGTAATAAAACCACCGGCCATGGCAAGCGAAGTGCATACCACACCTCCAATGATCAGCGCAGCGATCATACCAGAAGTTCCTGATAAACCTGCCGAGGCCATCACCAGTGATGTAATGATCAGAGTCATCAACGTCATACCCGACACGGGATTTGTTCCCACGATAGCAATGGCATTAGCTGCAACGGTAGTAAACAAAAATGCAATGACCATCACAATTGCAAGTGCGATAAGGGCATGTCCAAGATTCTCAACTACTCCGATCCGGAAAAAGATAAAAATGAGAAGTGCAACTCCAAGGATTCCGAAAAGAATAATATTCATGGGAATATCCCTGCGGGTGCGGATTTCTGAGCTACCTGCGGTTTTACGATTAAAAGTTTCTCTGATGGCGAGGCCAACAGCATTTTTGATGATCCCAGATGACCTCAATATTCCGATAATCCCGGCCATGGCAATTCCGCCAATGCCAATTTGTCTGACATAGGCCCGGAAAATCTCATCGGCAGACATATCACCGATCAGCGCAGCAATATTGGCTCCAACGGGAATAGTCATACCTTCGGCAAAGTAATTGATCATCGGGATCAGTACATACCATCCTACAAAGGAACCTGCACAGATGATGGCTGCATATTTTAGTCCAATGATATAGCCCAGTCCCATTACGGCAGCTCCCACGTTAAGCTTAAAGATCACCTTGGCTTTGTCGGCCATCATAGCACCAAAAGGAAAAACCCGGGTAGTAAAAACTTCACTCCACCAGCCGAAAGTTGCAATAATAAAGTCATAAATACCACCTATCAATCCACTGATCAACAATAGTTTAGCCTGACTGCCTCCCTTTTCACCTGAAATCAGTACCTCGGTGGTAGCTGTTGCTTCAGGGAATGGATACTTGCCATGCATATCGTCAACAAAATATTTCCTGAAAGGGATCAAAAGCAGAATGCCCAGGAAGCCACCCAATAGTGAAGAAAGAAACACCTGGTAGAAATGTGCTTCAAGGTTCAGGATGTAAAGAGCCGGCAGTGTGAAGATGGCGCCTGCAACAATGAGTCCTGAGCTGGCACCGATAGATTGAATAATCACATTTTCACCAAGGGCATTCTTTCTTTTGGTAAGTGTTGACAATCCAACAGCAATGATGGCAATAGGAATCGCAGCTTCAAAAACCTGACCGATCTTCAGCCCAAGATAGGCAGCAGCGGCCGAAAAAATCACAGCCATCAATAAACCAAGTAGCACAGAGCGAAGGTTTACTTCCGGATAAACCTTCAGAGGGGATAGCACCGGAATATATTGTTCACCGGGTTTGAGCTCACGGTAAGCATTTTCCGGAAGTTCTTTCAATTCTTTGTTCAAGTCAGACATGAAGTATTAATTTTGGTTCAACGGCCAAAGATAGTAATACAATTGAAAATGGAGAAGGGCGGGCAGAGACAGGGAGAGTGGAAACAGGCCTGCTTTTGTTTCTGAGGGTACCGCTGGGTGAACCTTATTGAAAAGTGAACATGCAGAAATGTACGATGCGTTGATATTAAAAATTTTGAAATACGGTTATTGTTATCATATGTTGGTTTATCCTGAAAAACCATATATTACTAATTTTTGTATATTTGCAATTCAATTACTTATCAATAACTCATTAAAATACTTATAATTATGAAAAATCGTGACAAAAGTATTGAATTGCTAAACAAAGCCGTTGCCGATGAACTCAGCGCAGTGCATCAGTATATGTATTTTCATTTTCATTGCGATGATCAGGGTTATGACCTGCTGGCCAACCTGTTTAAAAGAACAGCCATTGAAGAAATGTTGCATGTGGAGCAGCTGGCTGAACGTATTCTTTTCCTGAAAGGCGAGGTAGAAATGGTGGTTGGAAGCCCGACAAAAAAAATCCACGATGTGAGGGAAATGCTTGAATTAGCTGGCGATATGGAAACCAGCAGTGCCAACGACTATAACGAGTGGGCAAATATTTGCGCACAGAATGCCGATTCCGTTACCAAGAAACTCTTCGAAGCACTAGTAGCTGATGAAGAACGCCATTTCGACCAGTACGATGTGGAAATGGACAACCTGAAAAAATTTGGTGATAATTACCTGGCTTTACAATCCATTGAACGTAGTAAAAGCATTGGTCAGGGTGGCGGTGCATAATCCCATCCGTCAGTTATCTCTGTGATTATACTCAACAAAACCTGGTTGACATGGTCAACCAGGTTTTGTTTTATATTTGCAACAGGACAATAAAATGGGGTATGAGTGATAATTTACGGAAACAAAAAGCCAAAAACAAATCCAAAAGAATCATTATTTTGGATTTGTTCAGGATTCATGCAAACCAGATCCTGCTGGCCGTGCTGCTAATTACTGTGATGATTTATACCCGCAGCTTCAGCCAACCTTTTATGATTGGCTGGGATGACGGTGAATATATTTCAAACCCTGATATACAGAATCTCTCAGCCACCAATGTCGGCAAATATTTCAGTACCTTTTACCTTGGCATGTATCAACCCATACCGGTACTCACCTTCGCGCTGAATTACCATTTTTCGGGGGATAATCCTCTGGGATATCACATTTTCAATTTGCTGATTCATCTTGTCAATATTGTGCTTGTTTACTACCTGGTAAGAAAACTGGCCGGCAATGACATCGCAGGACTAACGGCTGCATTGCTGCTGGCCATACATCCGATGAATGTAGAAAGCATTGCCTGGCTTTCGGCACGCAGCACAGGACTGTTCACCATGTTTTATTTACTTGCATTAATGGCCTATCTGCGTTATCTGCGTAATGGCCTTATATTACGTGGATTAATACCCGTATTCTTGTTTTTTACTGCATCCTTGTTTTCCAAATCAATGGCAGCAACACTTCCAATGGTGCTAATCATGATGGATTTTTGGAGCCGTCGCCGCCTGAACAAGAAAACGATCATTGAGAAGCTTCCATTTTTTGCGATGTCAGTCATTTTTGGTATGATCTCAATACGGGCTGCTGCAAGCTTCGGACATATTACTGTGCTTGAAATCGATTATGCAATTTCTGACAGAATATTTCTTCTCAGTTATGCGGTATGTTTTTATCTTGTAAAGCTATTGGTACCGGTACAACTTTCGGCCATTTTTGCCTATCCCGGCAAAGATGGTGGCTGGCTGCCCGATGTTTATTACCTCAGCCTGGGAGCAGTGCTTTTGATAGCTTTTGGAATATTCCGCCTGCGACGTTACCGACATGAAACATCATTGGGTGTAATTTTTTTTCTGCTAAGTATAGCTATGGTCTTACCTCTTTTCTGGTCAAGGTTGTTCATTGTCGCCGAGCGTTATGTTTACCTCCCATATGTGGGTTTGTTTTTCATTGCAGGTACCTGGCTCAATGCATTAATCAAAAAGGAAATACAGGTCGGAATAAACACCAGAAAATGGATATTGGGATGTGTGGCAGCCTGGGTATTAATACTTGGCACTTCATCTTTTTTCAGAATCCCGATCTGGCAAGATACACCAACACTCATGAAGGATGTGATTGATAAGAATCGCTCACCAGCCGATCAGGCTTTTGCATGGTTTTTTCTTGGAAATATCAGCGACCGCGAAGGCGACGTTCAGCAGGCAATCAGGAATTACAGCCTTGCTGTAAGTTTAAATCCAGGGCACATACAGGCACTGAACAACAGAGGTATCATGTTGGGTACCCTGGGCGATTTTGAAGGCAGCCTGAATGATTTTAATGAAGCAATCCGCTTGAAACCCGGTTATGCCGAAGCATTTTATAACCGTGGAATTGTTTTTTATCAGGTCAATAAGTATGAAGAAGCCTGCAAGGATTGGCAGCACGCAGCATGGCTTGAATTCAGGCAGGCAGAGGAAGTTTTGAGAAAATATTGTAAAGGCATGTATTAACAGAGCTTAGGAGTTGGAAGTTTGAGTTGTTGATTTGTCTGATCGCTGAGAAGATGAAAGGATTACCCGTATACGATAATCACGTTGCAAAAGTTCCTGATGAAATGCACCGGTAATGATAATAATTGACAATGGTCTGGCATCAGGGGTATTTTGGCTCAACTTTGCATTTTGGTTGTTCGATTTTGTTATTCAATTATCATAACTTATGCTCCCTTTAATTACCCGTCCGGTACTTTTGCTCGACCATGCGAAATGCAAGTCGAATATCCGGTTTATGGTTCAGAAAGCCAAAAAGCACAGGTTATTATTTCGTCCGCATTTTAAAACCCATCAATCTGCCGGCATTGCCCAATGGTTCAGTAAAGAGGGAGTTACAGCAATTACTGTATCGTCAGTCAGGATGGCTGCATATTTTGCAGCACATGGCTGGAAAGACATTACCATCGCCTTTCCGGTAAATATACGCGAAATTGCTGATATAGAAAGACTTGCGGGATCAATCAATCTAAACCTCCTGGTCGGATCAGCAGAAACTGTCAATTATCTTCGTGCAAATCTGATATCAGCGACCGGAATTTTTATTGAAATTGACACCGGTTCTCATCGTAGCGGAGTCCTGGCTGACGACATTGAGAACATTGAAAACATTATCGGTGCCATCCATCAGTCTCCTGCCCTTACTTTTCGGGGATTTCTCACCCATGCCGGCCATACCTACTCTGCGAAAGAAAGAGATGATGTCCTTCATATACATAGGCAATCACTCGATACGATGCTGCTGTTGAAAGATGCTTTTTCTGAACATAAGCTACTTATTTCCACAGGAGATACACCTTCCTGTAGTGTATCGGACGATTTTAAAGGCACTGATGAAATCCGACCCGGAAATTTTGTGTTTTACGATATGATGCAGGCAGGCATTGGAAGCTGCTCAACCAATGAAATTGCAGTTGCACTGGTGTGTCCGGTGGTTGCTGCATACCCCGGGCGTTCCGGGTACATCATTTATGGAGGTGCCATTCACCTGAGCAAAGATTCCATTAAATATTCCGGAGGATTAATCAGCTTTGGCCGCATAGCAAGGTTAACAGAAAATGGTTGGCAGGTACTCCCGGAAGGCAACGAGGTGATTTCAGTTTCTCAGGAACATGGAGTGGTAAAACTTCTTCCGGAATTTTTTCACCATTTTTCCCCGGGCGGTCTAATGGCTGTAATTCCGGTGCACTCCTGTCTTACCGCTCATCAAATGAGGCAATACCTGACACTGGATGGTGAAACCATCAGCATGATGAACGACATTCATTGACAGGATGACACTGCCGGATTTTCTGTATTGTGTCTGAACCACAGAAATCATGAGCAATATGGTTTTCCAGCCTATTCTTTGTTCCCTTATCAAACCAAAACCTGGTATTTATCGTTAGCTTGTTTGATCATTAAAAGTTGACAATATGGATAAAAAGAACATCATAGAATTTTTAAAGAAGATAGAGTTGTTTCGCGGACTCGATGATACCGAATTCGAAATCCTAGCCGGAAATATCAGCATCAGGGATTTTGAATCAGGTACCATGCTTTTTTCAGAAAACAGTCCACGCGAATGTATATTTATGATCTACGAAGGAGAAGTAGAGCTGTTCAAGAAAACCCCGACAGGTGCTGAAGTTATCCTTTCATATTTTGGCCGCTTTGACTTTCTGGGTGAAGGTTCGCTGACAGATGATTCACCACATTCCACGTCAGCACGATCAAGGGTTAAGACGACTGTGCTTTGCCTTGGAAAGGATTTCTTTGCTGTACATGGACCCATCGCATTGAAGATATTTTCAAACATTGCACGTGTCATTTCCAGGCGCATGAGGCAAACCAACGCCAAAGCTGTAAGCTCATCAGCCCAGTACGAATCGGGTCGGACCCGCAGAGAGCACGACCTGCTTGGCGAACGTGATGTACCTTTTGAATATTATTATGGTATCCAGACCTTGCGGGCTCTTGAAAACTTCAACATAACAGGGGTGACCCTCAATTTTTACCCCGTGCTGGTAGAGGCGCTGGCCATGGTTAAACTCGCTGCTGCCAAAGCAAATGCCGACCTGGGTTTGCTGTCACGTCCAGTCGCCGATGCCATTGGCAAAGCCTGCACTGAAATTATCAACGGGAAATTTATTTATCATTTTGTTGTGGATATGATGCAGGGTGGAGCCGGAACTTCTACCAATATGAATGCCAACGAAGTGATTGCCAACCGTGCGTTAGAGATCATGGGATATGAAAAAGGACATTACGGGCATTGCCATCCCAATAATCACGTGAACCTTTCGCAATCTACCAACGATGCTTATCCCACTGCAATCAAGATTGCGCTGATGCGAAGCAATGAACGGCTGCTCCTGGTATTGAAAGAACTTATTCATGCTTTCAGGCAGAAAGCCAGTGATTTTGCACATATTATAAAAATAGGGCGTACACAGTTGCAGGATGCTGTGCCTATGACTTTAGGTCAAAGTTTCGAAGCCTATGCAGTTACTTTGGAAGAGGAAGTTGAAAGGCTTATGGAAAACGCACGCTTGTTTTTGGAAGTGAATATGGGTGGAACTGCCATTGGAACGGGTATCAATGCTGAGCCTGGCTACAGTGAACGCGTGATCCAGCATTTACGCAGAATTACTGAAATGAATATGGTGCTGGCATCCAACCTGGTAGAAGCCACACAAGATACAGGTGCTTTTGTGATGTATTCTTCCGCTATCAAAAGGCTTGCCGTAAAACTTTCAAAGATATGCAACGATTTGCGTTTGCTTTCATCTGGACCACGTGCCGGTTTTAACGAAATTAACCTGCCGGCAATGCAACCTGGCAGCACGATTATGCCCGGAAAAGTCAATCCGGTCATCCCTGAAGTACTGAACCAGATCGCCTTCAAAGTAATTGGGAATGACCTGACAGTCACGCTGGCCGCCGAAGCTGGGCAGTTGGAACTCAATGTGATGGAACCCGTTATGGTATTCAGCCTTTTTGAGTCTATCGAAATGCTTAAAAATGGAATGGAGACTCTGAACCATCGCTGTATCAGGGGAATTACTGCAAACGAAAAACGTTGCCGTGAAATGGTAGAAAACAGCATCGGACTGGTGACTGCCTTGAATCCCTATATTGGTTACGAAGCCTCAAGTCGTGTAGCTGCTGAAGCATTACACTCGGGACGCAGTGTTTACGAACTGGTACTTGAAATGAAGCTTATGTCGAAAAAGGAACTGGACAATGTACTTTTGCCTGAGAATATGATCACACCCAGGATGAACCTCACTAAAAAATGATTTTCAATTCCGTATTTACCAATTAAGAAGTTGAACTTTACTCAGAATATGATTGTATGGGGCAGGCATTGCGGGATTGTATGCGGGCTTTGAGATTTACACTTCAGTATCATTCCCCGGGTTTAAATACGATGCCGGTATGTTTGCGTCCGTCAATTTTTACTGGTAATTCTTTTATAAACTTTACATGTCTCAAATATTCATTTTCAAATTCAGCGGCCTGTTTCGACAGGAAATCCACATCGTAGTAACCGTCATGAATGTATGGATTAATCGTAAAATAGCCAACCCGGAACGAAGTAAGATTGTGAAAAAAGTGTGTCCCCTGGCTGGGATCAATCCTGTAATTTTCAAGTCCGGATTCAACAATTACACGTGCATTGGAAATTTGAGGCCATTTTACCGGAATACCGAGCCAGGGATCGCTTGATCCCCAGCGCCCGGGTGCGATAAGAATATAATATCGCTTTTCATGAACCATTTTTTGATTCAGGTTGTCAATCATCACTGCTACATCCTGATTCTTTGCCGCATTGAATGAGTCAGGTCTCACATAAATCACATCAAACAAACCTTTGATGGTTCCATTGCCCATTGCATTGTGCGAGAACAACAATGTTTCCTGATAAGGAGTATCTTCAAGGTTGATGTCAACAATTTCCTTGTTCTCGACAATGGGTCTGATCTGAAGTAAATTGAAAATTTTTGGCTGACCCTTCGGGCGGTCAAGGTTCACGGCAAATTCTATTTCTACGTGTTTGTTCATGGCTTTATGCCCCATGTCGAGCGCTTCACTGATGACCTGTGGCAGTGGAAAGACATTATGATTTAAGATATTGCTGAAGGTAACAATGCGCTTACCCTCATAAAACATACCATCGCGGAGCTGATTTGAATGAAGGTCAAATGTAGAGGCGACAAATTTGAGGGCATTATGATGTTCGGCCACACCTATTCTCTGCTTTAAGATGTTGACCCCGTCATCAATACATGGATAAAAGCTTTTTGGCTGGAGATCAAGCGCATAAAAATTGCGTTGTGTTTCCTTCAATGCCATTTCAGGAGAACTTAACTGCAACACTTTTTTGGGATATTTTGGCGAAAATCTCAGGGTAAGACCTCCGTCCACAATGTATTTTCCTAACCCAAAAGCAATATTTGCGATACCGTCTTCGGGTTTTTCGGGGGGTATGGGATAAAAATTTACTGATCGTGCCACTCCCGAAATGGTCGGATAAAACATTCCATCATACTGCTGGCCGCACACTTCTTGCAACACAATAGCCATTTTCTCCTCGTCAATTACATTGAGAGTTGCGCTCATATACGACTTACTATCCTTATAAAACGCTGAAGCATAAACACTTTTAATCGCATTGGTGATCATCTCTATCATCAGCCTCTCATCATTCTGAATATTGGGAACCATGTAGGTGCTATATATTCCTGCAAAAGGCTGATAATAAGAATCTTCCAGAAGACTGGATGAGCGTATGGCGATCGGATTCCTGATGACGGAAATAAAAGTGTAAAGGTCTTCATGTATACGGAACGGAAGCCTGGCATTGACGAAATGATTGAGAATGACCTCGTCAGGAAGATCGGAGAGGGCGATTTTGTGCAGGCGGTTTTCCTCCATGAATTCATCAAAAACATCGGTGCACAGCACAACAGTACGTGGAATCGTGATCAAGGTGTCAGGATAATCGGCAAAAGCATGATTTTGTTTGATCAGGTTGTCGAGAAAAGCCAACCCCCGGGCCTTACCACCTATTGAGCCATCTCCGATACGGGTAAAGTTTAGGTACTCGTCGAAACTTTCGCGGTTAAACTTAGCAATTATCCCCCTTGATTTGTTCAGGCGGTAGAGCGCAATGGCATCAAAAATGAAGCGCCTGACTTCGTCAAGATCCTGGAAATCTTCGGGTCTGAGTTCCCTGAATAGTTCTGCCAATGGAAATAATGCCCTGGCGCGTAACCACTTGGAAAAATGATTCCTGTATATGTGGTATGCCAATGATTTATCAGGAATTTCGAAAACCCGTTGCTGTAATGCTTTGAGATCCGCAGCACGGGATATTTCCTTGTGTGTGTCGGGATCAATAAAAACAAAATCACCGAAAGCAAAAAACTCAATAATAAAGTTTTTCAATTCAATGGAAAGTGTTTTCGAGAGCTTATGTATGAAGCCTATGTGCATTTCTCTGGCATATTGCTGATTTTCGAGATCAGACGATTGAAGCAACATTGGCATGAAAGGATCGTCGCGTTTGACTTTTTTCAGCAGCTTTATTCCTGCATGCCTGTCGGGTATTCCATTCCGGTTGTAGCTCATATCGCTGATAATACCCAGAAGGTTATGCTTATATTTTTCGTACAGTCTGATGGCTTCCTCGTAATTTGTGGCTAAAAGAATCTTGGGTCTGCCACGCATGCGCAGCATCATCTGGTGCTCATTCAGCCCTTCGGTCATGAAGGCTTTACTTTGTTTAAAAATAATCTTGTACATCAGTGGCAGATATACAGAATAGAAGCGGATTGAATCTTCGACCAGTAAAATGGCCTGCACTCCAACTTCGTTGATGTCTTGTTCAGCATTTCGCTTATCCTCAATCAACTTTATGATTGCCAGTAAAATATCTGAATTTCCAAGCCAGGAGAAAATGTAATCAATAACACTCATATCTTCCTCTCTGATCTTGATTGAGACCTCGCGCGAGAAAGCTGTCAGCACAACGATGGGAATATTGGAATATTCATTTTTAATTTTCTTGGCAAGGTCAAAGGTGTCTTCGCCTTCATCGCTGAGCATGGTGATGATCAGGTCAATATTTTCTTCTTCAAGGATTTTGAAAGCCTGTTCGCTTGAATTAACAATGAAAAACTGGGGTGGGTAACGCAGGCTGAGCGAAACATATTCAATGAAAATCTGTTCATCAACCCTGCCATCGCCTTCCAGAATAAAAGTATCATAATCACTGGCGATCAGCAGTACGTGGTAGATCCGTTTCTTCATCAGGCCGACAAAAGCAGTATCCTTGAAGTGATACTTTGCGGCCATGAGCCTTTTGATTTTGTCCATGGCATGATTTTTTAGACCACAAACCTAAACCAAAATTGTGAAAATACACTGCAAAGGCTTAAAATTTTTGTACCTTTGCCGCGCTAATATCGCAAGGGGCTGACCGGTTTTGACAGCAAGGAAGTGGTACTGTAAGCATGCCGGGTGTTATGTGTTATCCCGTTAATCACAATGCATACGCCAGAATAAATGGCAACAATTACGATTACGCGTTAGCCGCTTAGTCAGGAAGATTAGGCCGCTTTCTGTTTCCCGTAAAACCTCTCCAGGCGGTGTTGCGGATGAAGCATCGAAAAAGTTTGGATAGAAAAAGTTTTGTTCCGCAGCTTTTTTGAAATAAAAGGAACTAAGGATGAGGTAGGTTTGCTTTTCACCAGCTATCATCCCGAAAAAATATGAATGGCTAAGCATGTAGAAAGCATTATTGCTGCTTGTTTGGACGAGGGTTCGACTCCCTCCAGCTCCACTTAACAGCCTG
This sequence comes from uncultured Bacteroidales bacterium, assembly GCA_964419945.1. Lineage (GTDB taxonomy): Bacteria > Bacteroidota > Bacteroidia > Bacteroidales > JAAYJT01 > JAAYJT01. The sequence goes on from CAYQRU010000011.1 coordinate 15,069, forward strand.
TAAATCAATGATTTACAGGCTGTTTTTTTCATTAAGCCAGCGAAAGTACTTTTTGGGTCATCTGTGTATCAGGTTCAATTAAATACTTCAAAACTAGCTGATTGCAGACATACATACCACTGAACCTGCTCCTGATAATCTGAAACAAACCACGTTCCTATAAAAACCTGCTGATTGTTTGAAGGAAATCACGGGGTTTAACGGGTTTGGAAAGATAATCGTTACATCCTGCCAATATTGCCTGATGCCGGTCGTTGGATTGTGTATAAGCCGTAATGGCAACTACAGGTATATTCTGACGAAATTCGCGGATTCTCATGGTAGCTTCCAATCCGTTCATCACGGGCATTTTCATATCCATGATGATAAGGGTGATCTCCGGGTATTGATGACAAAGGCTTACTGCTTCGGCACCATTGAATGCATGCAGTGTTTTGTATCCCTTCTTTTTTATGATCTCATTAAAATACAAATAGTTAGATAATTCATCTTCGACAATCAGGATTAATGGATTGACCGATCTTTTACCTGACTCTGACCATTGGTTTGATTCAGTTTCTGATTTAGCCGCATTCAGGGGCAGGGTAAAATAAAACTCAGATCCTTTATTCTTTTCTGATTTCACCCAAATTTTTCCTCCGAGTAAATTCAGCATTCCCCGTGCGATCGAAAGCCCAAGCCCGCTTCCCTCGTGTCCGCGTGTAATGGAAACATCTTCCTGCATAAATGGCTCAAAAATTAACGCGAGATTATCCGGTTCAATACCTTTTCCGGTATCTTTAACAAAAAAGGTGATGATATCAGAAGATAATTCAAAACCAAAAGTAATTCGTCCCTGATCGGTGAATTTCTCTGCATTATTCAATAAATGCCTGATCACTTTCTTAAAGAGATTTTTATCGGTTCGAACAATCATCTTTTTACTATGCTCAGGTGTCTGGAGCGTTACGAGTATATTTTTATTCGCACATGCCTGAATGGTTTCTTTAAGCAACTCATTCAAAATCAGCATTATATCAACATTGCTAATAGTCAGTTCCAGAGTGTTGGCCCTGATCTCTGAAATATCAAGAATATCAGTAACCGTCTGTAGTAAGCGATAGCTGCTCTTTTGCAGGATCTGGTAATGATTAAGTTTATCAGGCCATGAAAGGGATTTGTCCATCATTAATTCACCAAATCCGAGAATTCCATTTAAAGGGGTTCTCATTTCATGAGAAATATTATTCATGAATGCTGTTTTCAGGCGGTCGCTCTCTTCGGCTTTATTTTTTGCTACGATCAGATCTTCGATCATTTTTTGTTTTTCAAGATAGATTCCGGCTTCATGTGCTACCATCTCGAATAAAGCAACATCGGCATCATTGTAGGCATCAGGGTTGGAATAATGCTGAATTACCATTACTCCAATTACGTGGTTGCTGCTGAAAACAGGAACGCCAAGCCAGCATGCTGAGTCAGTGCCCATCACTTCCAGGTTGTGTTGCCTGCTGAAAGTATCAAGCTCATCTCCCCGCAGGAAAACAGTCTTGCCTGATTTTACCACCTGTCCTGAAATAGACTGCTTTGCATCCCATTCGTCAAAACTATCCATTTCGTCACGGAAAATCAGTTGCTTCAAAGTGTCTTTTTCCCGATCGTAGCGGGCAACAAAAAAGTTTGTGGTATCAAAAAGCTGGCCCAGTTCCTGCCTGATGGTTTCAAGCAAGTCTGCTGTTTTTTTTGCTGTGTGTATTGACCGGGCAATATTGTATTGGATTTTCCTTGCAGTTTCCGTCCTCTTCCGTTCGGTAATATCGCGGGCAGTAACAATAATGTGGTCTTTACCAAAGTATTTTCCACGGTTAACAATAACTTCCTTTGGAAATATATCCCCGCTTTTCCGCTGACCCCAAAACTCAAGACTTTGAGAAATACCGCTTGCACTAACTTCCTGAATAATCTTTTGAACCACTGCCAGGTCATTCATTCCAGGGGCTGAAACCTCTGCAGGGTTTTTACCAAGCAACTCATTACGGGTGTAACCATACATTTTTTCAGCCCCATGGTTAACATCAATAAAAAGTCCGTTTTCGTCATGTACATAGATAGCTTCCGAAATGGCATTAAAAACACTTTCGTAGGTATCTTTGGTGATCCTGATTTTCTCCTGATCTCTTTTTCGTTCTGTAATATCTGTTACCGTGGACATTGAACCCGTAACGACACCCTCTTTGTCAATAACAGGTGTCGCATGAAACCAAAATGTGCGAATTTCCCCTGATTTAGTGATTACATCAAGTTCATACTGATCTGAGATGTTTTTTCTCCGTTCTTCATCTTTAAGCCTGATCTTTCCTAAATCATCCTTTTTCAGCAACAATTCATATGCCGACTTTCCAATAAGTTCGTGCTCCTGATAACCTGTCATTTTACAGAACATTGGATTCACAAAGCGTATGTTTCCTTTATCGTCGTTCACCACCAGCCCTTCGAGCATCTGTTCAATCAAGGTGCGGTGTTTTTCATCGCTTTCTTCGGCTTTGACTTTGGCAGCAACAAGTTGCTCAACTATTTCCTTGCGCAATTTTACATTTACCAGCAATTGAGCAAATACCTTCAATAACTGCACTTCGGTGTTGGTGTATTCATGATGCTTTTGAACCGAATCGAAACCCACGAAGCCGATGCATTGGTTTTCATTCATCATAGGTACTGAAAGTACACTTTTGATTCCCTGTGGTTCGAGTATTTCTCTGACAGCACCATAAGGCAGCCTGAAAACATCAGGAACGTACATGGGTTCGCCTTTTCTGTGAGCCTCAACCCAATCCTGCATCATAGCAAGCGGAACAAGCTGAAGATTATTAATTTCGGCGCTGATACCTTCCGCACACCATTCATAAATGTTTTTGCAAACATCTTTTTCCCAGTCATAATCAAATGTATATGCACGGTCGGCATTCACAAACAGTGCCATTTCCCCAAGTGCATCATTGACAGATTCATTCACCTTTTCCAAAGGAATATTGATAAACCCGGAAGATATTTTCATCAGCAATTCCCGCAAATGGGTTTGATGCTTCAGTCTCTCTTCAAGTGTTTTACGTTCTGTAATATCTTCCTTTACCGCGAGATAATGCAATATTTCTCCATTATCGTTTTTAATGGGTGAAATATGAGCAGATTCCCAGAAAAATTCGCCGTTTTTCTTTTTGTTGTGGAACTCACCTTTCCAGTCTTTACCAAAGGATATTGTTTTCCAAAGATCGGTGTAAACTGCAGCGGGAATTTCTCCTGATTTTAGAATTCGTGGGTTTTGCCCGATCGCTTCATCCGGTAAATAACCAGTGATTTCGGTAAACTTTGGGTTCACATATTCAATTGTTCCATACAGGTCTGTAATAACCACGCTTGCCGGACTTTGCTCGACAGCCTGAGAAAGTTTCCGGAGTTGGTTTTCGGCTTCACGCGCTGCGGTAACATCTCTTGCCGAACCCACTACACCGATAAGCTGCCCCTTATCATCAAAAAGCGGGGCCTTATGAACATCGAGGAAAAGGAATTTACCCTTTACATTGCCAAACTCATCAAACTGCATGGGTTTCATTTCTTTGAGTGTTATGGAATCTGAATCGCTGCAAATTTCACCGAAGGTATGCCATCCGGGGTTTTCGGGTTGTGAATTGCGTTCGCGCATGGCGAAAAACATATCGTTTTTCCCCAGAGGTTCTTCTGTATCTATAGCATTGAGCAGGTTCCTGCAAATGGCCTTGTTGGCGAAAATATATTCCTTGTTCAGGTTTTTGGCCCAAAGCATATCGGGCATATTATCTGCCAGCAGGCGCAGCAGTGTTGAGAGTTCCTGATATTTTTTTTCACTCGCTCTGAGTTGCTGCTCTGCCAGCTTGCGCTCTGTGATATCAATGAAAGATGCTTGCATACACAGAGGTGTGCCTTGCTGGTTTTTGATTAAACTTGCCGAACCGTCTGCATCGAAAAGCGAGCCATCTGAACGCAAAGCTTTCATTTCACCCATCCAATAACCCTGATTATGCAATTCTTCAATCACAATATAAGTTTTTTCAGAGTTTTGCCAGAAATCAACCACTGGACGTCCGATGACTTCATTATTATCCTTGTATCCCCACAATTTAAGAAATGATGCATTAACATAGGTCAAATTACCTGAAAGATCAGCAATAGCTATTGCATTGAGGGACGATTCTATTGCCCTGTTTTTGATTTGAAGTTCCTCCTCAGCCCGTTTGCGTTCGGTGATATCCTGATGGGTTCCCAGCATAATGACTGGTTTGCCTTCATCAGACCATGAAATGACCTTACCCCGGTCAAGAACCCAGATCCATTCACCGTTTTTATGCCTCATACGTGATTCAAACTCGTAGTAATCCAACTCACCGTTGAAATGTTTTTCGAGCAGTTCTCCGCTTAATTTAAGATCATCGGGGTGCGCGAATTTCATCCATGTTTTGATCGAAACCGGGCTGATTTCCTCAAGTGTATACCCGATAATATCCGCCCAGCGCTCATTAAAAACGGTTTCTCCTGTCTGAACATTCCACTCCCAGGTACCAATATGGGTGCCTTCGATGATTCCGGCAAGACGCATCCTTTCTGTTTTAAGAACCTCCTCTGCCTGCCTGCGGTCAGTGATATCAATATTAAAAACTGTTAATCCGATTATTTGCTTATGTTCATTTAAGAGAGGGCTGTAGCGCGTTTCATAATACGATCTCTGCAATGAAGAGTCTCCATATTCCTCTTCTAAAATAAAGGAATCGCCACTCAAACACCTTTTAAAATTATTATATGCTTTATTTCTGTCTTCTTTGAGGTTTATGTAATCAAGCATATTGTCACCCACTTTTATATCCACTCCCCACAGGTTTCTCATGACCAGCTTATGTGCTTTTGTAAAGGCAGAATAACAATAATTTGTGTCGAGGGCAAACACAACCACATCCTGCGGACTTTCAAGGATTGCATTCAGTAAAGTGTTAAGGTTTGAGGTTGTTTCCTGGCTTATAAAAAGTTTTTGTTCTGTTTTCTTGCGCTCGGTGATGTCGTGAAATACAACAATTCCTGCTGTTATTTCGCCGGCAGAATTTCGGATTGGAGCTGAATTAGCTGAAACATAGCGGTCTTCGCCCGATGCATGGCGAATGATGACCTCTTCGTTGCGCACGGTTTCTCCTTTAAGGATAGCACGTGATAATGGCAGCTCTTCGGAAGGCATGTGCGTACCGTCAAGCCTGAATGTTTGCCAGGAAACAGAATGTTTACTTACGTCTATTCCTGTCAAAGCTACATCTGATCTGCCCCGGATAGTCAGTGCTGCCTCATTTGCCCATCTTATCGTGACGTCAGGTGCATCAGCTATTAATATACCTGATGGTGACTGGGCAAGCGCCGATTGAAGCATCAACATGGCAGATTCCCGTTCCCTTTCTGCCAGTTTACGTTCTTCATTCTGAAAGCACAGTGACAGAAGAGCAGCCATACTTGTTGCCAGCCTCACATCTTCGGAAGTCCACAAACGTTGTTCGCCTACATGCTCAAAACACAGGATAGCGCCCAGGCGATTATGAAACCACACCGGTGTATCGAGCATCGAACGGATGTTGTGCTCTTTATAATAAGCTGCCGGAAGTTCGCAGGTTCGTGGATCGGCATAAACATCAGCGGCGGCAATCACTTCGCCCTTTTTCTGACAGTCAAAATACGTGGGAAATTCTCCGCAACGGAGTATTTCCCGTTTATTCGAATGCAGGTGAGCACTCCGATTATAAACGTCGATGCAACGAATTTCTGAATAGTCTTCATCATAGACCCAAACGCTGACACGTTCTGTGCCTACAAACATGGAACTCACCTCGGTTATTTCAGCAATGGCCTGTTGCAGATTGGATTGAAACAGTGTACCACGTGACATGAGTGCGAGCAATGCGCCATTCTGTTTCTGCAGGTGATCCTCCCTGACACGCAATGCTTCATCCGCCCGTTTACGCCCGGTAATGTCATGGCCAACACCAAGGACAGCCTGTGGTTTGCCGTTGGTATCTCTGATGATCGAATAGGTGGATTCAGTCCAAAGCACTGTTCCGTCCTTGCAGAGGAAACCGAGTTCCATTGTGCGCAAAATTTTCAGGGAAGAATCAGCGAGGCGTTCGGGAGTTAGTTCCTCGGCGATGGCTTCGGCCACGAGTCGAGCTGACTCTGGAGTAAACTGTGAAGCCATTGGAAGCGCCTGGATTTCTTCAAGTGTATAGCCGCGCAACCGGCTTACTGACGGGCTGATCCAGATGGTATTTAACGCAAGGTCCATGAGCCAGATACCATCTGACATGTTTTCCACAACAAGGTGGAATCTATGTGTGCTATCAGCAAGCGCCTTCTCTGCACACTTGCGTTCGGTGATATCCCTGCCAAAGAATGAAGCACCAATCACACTTCCATCCTGAATAATAGGATTTCCGGCTACCTCAATATAGAGAGTCATACCGGGCACATCTACTGTTTCAATAAATTCGATGCGCTCGCCACCCAGCACTTTGTCGTAGCGTTCTTTCCAAACCGGAATCATAGCTTCGGGCAGTGCCTGAAGTTTGTTACTGCCAGGTTGAAGGGTTAAGTTAAAAGCGGTCAGATATCCCTGTTTAAAATTATCATTCAGGTAGATGACCTCGTAATTGGTATTAATTGCCCAGATGCTGTCAAGCGTGTTTTCAACGATGGCTGTAAGATTTGCTTTGGCCTTTAGCAGTTCCTCTTCCTTATTCTTCAATCCGGTAATGTCTGAAGTGGTTCCGTAAGCTAACCGGTTGCCATTTTGCTTTACATGCACAATACCGGATGAGCGCAGGTACTTCATGCTCCCGTCATTGGTAATTACGCGGTAATCTATGCTGTGAACCCTGGGTTCATCAGAAAATAATGAGGATGACATTGCATCCTGAACCTTTTTAATATCATCCGGATGCGTGAATTTTAAGGAATTCTCAAATTTTTGTCCGATTGTACCCTGAGGCAGCCCCAGCATACGATCAGCCACCGGTGAAATGTAGCTCCTTACAAAATTCCCGGCAGAATCTACTTCATACTCCCAAAGCACGTCATTGATGTTTGAGATGACCTTTGCATGATGTTCCTCATTCTCCCGCAATTGCTCTTCAACCAGTTTGCGGCCGGTAATATCTTCATGAAATCCCAGGTAAAGGTCTTCTGAGATTTTTGTAGCCACAACGTTCCACCAGCGTTTTTCGCCACTTTTGGTGTAATATGCCACTTCCCCGTATGCTCTTCCGGTTTTACAGAGTTGTTCAAAATGCGTATGAGCTTCTTCAGTTTGCCTGGGATCAATGAGTTGATATATGTTCATGCTTTTCAGTTCTGCACAACTGTAACCGGTCATGCGGCAGGCCTCATCGTTGGCATCCACATAATTTGCATTTTTATCGGCAATCAGTACCCCAAAGAGGCTGTTGGCCCAAAAAGCCTGCTGTTGCGTTTCATTCATGCAGCGAGGCTCCGCTTCCTGTCTGCATGCGGTTAATTCATTGAAGGTTATTGCAATATGGGTAGCATCGGTGTGCCAGGCATTTACCAATAACCTCCCACCGGTTTCAGCAATGTGGTGCTCAAATCCGGCAATCCCGTTTTCAATGGCAATCCTGTCGAAGAGACTTCGCCAGCCGGAACATGAAATTCCTGCATCGGGAAACACCTGTCTGACTGTTTTATCGATTATACTTTCCTTGCATAGGCCTGTGAGCTTTTCGTAAGCTTCATTCACTTCGGTAAACCGGAAGTCGCAGGTTTTGCCGGCTTCATCAGGGATTATTTCATAATGAGCATAGCCAAACGGGGCCTGAAGGATTGTTTGTTGGTAAAATTTTTTGTATTTCATGCTTTAGTTGGTTTTTCATAACTGATTGACTCATTTTTGGGGTATCGTAAAGGAAAATACAGAACCTTGCCCTTCAAGGCTCTCCACCCATATACTGCCTCCGTGCTTTTCAACAAACTCTTTGCAGAGTATCAAACCCAGCCCGGTACCTTTTTCATTCGCAGTGCCATGTTTTGATGGATTACTCCCCTCATCAAAAAGTAATACAAGATCATCACTGCTGATTCCGACACCATTGTCTTTCACTGTTATCAGAAGATTATCTTTAGCCATGACAGCGGATAAAGTGACATAACCTCCGGATTTGGTAAACTTGATTGCATTGCTGATAAGGTTTCTGATAATGGTTTTTAACATTTCTTCATCGGCCAGTATCTTAAGTTCTTCCGGAATCTGAGTATGGAGTTGAATCTGTTTTTTGTTGGCATTATAATACAGAAAGGAAGTAATTTGCTTTACCAATTTATTCAATACCAATTCGTTTGGTGCAAATATCATTTTTTCCTGTTGTATTTTGGCCCATTGCAGCAGGTTCTCCAGAAGAAGTAATGCCTGGCTTGCTGAGTCGTAAATATATAAAGCATAGATTTCGACCTCAGATGTGTTCATTTCCTTTGCTTCTTTTTTAAGCATTTCGCTGAAGCCAAGTATATTGGTGAAAGGATTCCGCAGATCATGCGCGATGATCGAGAACAGTTTTTCCCTGGTAATATTTGCCTGTCTGAGCTTATCTTCGCTTCTGGTGAGCTTTTCAATGGTTTCGCCCAGCGATTTGTTAAGTCGTTGTTTTTCTCTGAAGCGCAACCAGTTGATATAAACAAAAATCAGGGCAAGACCTGCCAAACCGAAGCTCATCCAGAGGTTGAAATTTTGTCGCCTGATTTTTACCGATTTCAGCTCATTGTCAATACGAAGTATTTCCTTTTCGTGATAGGCGATCTGTGTTTTTCGCTGGTTTTCAACTTCGGCAATCCGTTTGTTCAATTCATCGTTATAAACACTGTCCTTATATGCCAATGCCTGGTCAGAATAGGTAAATGCTGTTTCAAAATTCTTTAAGTCAGCATATAGCAATGACAATTCTCTGAGACATCGCTGCAGGGATTCTTTGAATTGCTCCTTTGTTGCAGTCTGGCAGGCTTCAAGCAGATATTTCTCGGCTTCTGCATAATCCGTTAGCTTACGGTATAATGTTCCAAGATTAATTTTTACCGTTGTCAGGCCATACAAATCGCTGACCTGATTTCGTAGCCTCAGTGAACTCAGATAGTACTCCATAGCTTTCTGATAATCACCCATTTCCTGGGTCACCATTCCCAGATTATTGTATGTGATTGCTATTGATCGGGGATCTTCTGTTTCATTTTTCAAACTCAGAGACATCAGGAAATACCTGGCCGCATTTTCATATTCTTTAAGTTTCTGATAAACAGTACCTGTGTTATTGTAAACCGAAGCAATACCATCATTGTTTTCCAGGGCTTTATAAATCTCCAACGCTTCATTAAGCATTGAAAACGACTGATCTGTCTGACCCGATTTCATGTATATTATGCTGATATTGTTCAGGGTACGGGCAATGCCAATGGAGTCATTACGTTGCCTTCGAATCATGAGCGAACGGTTTATTAACCCGATGGAAGAATTGAAATCACCTATCAACTGGTATAATGCGCCCAGATTATTAAGAGATTTAACAATTTCGACAGTATCGCCAATCTGCTCTTTTAGAGTCAGACTTTGCGAAATCAGATCAATTGCAGTAGCATATTCAGATAAAGCATAAAACGAAAGCCCCATATTGTTCAGGATGTTGGAGATACCAACCTTATTACCCAATTCGGCGGCCAACTGCAGCGAAATGGAGTCGTAGCTGAGCGAAAGTGCCGGATTGGATTCTGAATAATAGTTTGAAAGTTGCTCAAGTATGTTAAGCTTATGTGTTCCGGCAGCTTTTGTAAGTTCCTGCTTCAAGCTGTCAATATCTGGCTGCATGGCGTTCGCTTCAAAGCCAGTAAAAGCCAGCAATAGCAACAATCCTGCTCTTTTCATCGCATGCAAATTTGAGCTTGTAAAAATAGCATAAAAACAAAATGACGGTAAAAAAAGAATTAACTGAATTTTCTTCTGTAAATGAAAAGAAAAATATTGAATCTCTGCAGGTTGTGGTAAAAGATCAACAACTGACCATGAGCAACAGTAAATAACTAAAGCTATTGTCGGATATGGTATGGGCTGATCGCTATATAAACCGGAGTAATCACATAAAAAATTTCAGATATTACGAACTGCCTGCCAGACAAAACCTTTTTGGGTATTATCTGGGTCAACCAGGACTCAAAAATCCTAACAAATTGGGTAGCAATCTGTTTGAAATATTTGTCGAATATTTAATTGATTACACATTCTAACAGTGAATTGGAAACTCTTTTTACTATTAGTGGTTGTTAATAATTGATTCCTGATGAAGATTCCGGAATAATATGATCCTGAAGTCATGGAATCTGTCATGTGTAATATGCGGAAAAACAATCATAAAGTCAATACTGCAAACAACAAACAAAAGGGAACTATGGCAAAAAACAATTATTCAGGCTGGCAGTTTTGGCTTATGATCCTTTTCAATGCGATTCTGAACCAAACTGTGTATTCCTGAGGATTTTTTTCTATTTCGCTCAGCAGATACTCCCAGTTCACCCACTTCCACTCTGCTACTTCTTCGGTGTTGATCACTGGATACTGATCATAGGTTCCGAAAAAAACATGATCAAATTCATGCTCGGTAAGGCCGTTGTCGAAAAGTGCCCTGTAAATAAATGAGAATTTCCACTCTAGTTCGCAATCGAAGCCCATTTCTTCCTTCAGGCGGCGGTGGGCAGCAGCTATGGTAATTTCACCGGGGCGGGGATGACTGCAGCAGGTGTTTGTCCACAAGCCGGGTGAATGATATTTTTGCAAAGCCCGGCGCTGCAACATCAGCTCGCCTTTGCAGTTAAACACAAAAACGGAGAAAGCCCGGTGCAATAATGCGGATTCATGCGCCTTAAGCTTTTCCTCCACCCCTGTTGGGGTATCGTTATGATCAACCAGAATAACCTGTTCCATATTTGTCAGTTTAAAAATCCAAGGCGGTATTTCAACAGGGAGGTAAGAAGCAATTGGTATTTCCTTGTATCGCTGATGCGTACACGCATATTCAGGACTGTCTCTGCAGGTAATTTCCTGATCTTTTTCAGTAAGGCATAAAAATACACATAAGCTACATACACCCCAAATTTGGCGCCTTTTGGTAATTGTCTGATGCCAATCAGAGCTTCGTCGAAGTCTTTCTGAATGTCGTCTTCAATTTTCTTCTTTTCCTTATCATCAAATTCCTTCATGTTTACACCCGGGAAATAGGTTCGCCCTAAACCGTAATGATCGGCTTTAAGATCACGCAGGAAATTGATTTTCTGAAAAGCTGAACCTAGTCGCATGGCCCGGGGTTTTAATGCCTGGTATTTTTCTTCGTTGCCTTCGCAGAAAACCCTTAGGCACATCAATCCCACCACATCAGCCGATCCCAGGATATATTCCTTGTATTCTTCAGTGGTTTGGTATTGTTTTTTAGTCAGATCCATTTCCATGCTCCGTAAAAAAAGCTCAATCAGTTCTCTGTCAATTTTGTATTTATTCACGGTTGCCTGAAAATTATTAAGAATTGGATTCAGGCTGATACATTCTTCGATGGCCTGGTACGTGTCATTCGTGAATCGTTGCAAAAGTGCCGGTTTGTCGAATCCATGAAAAGAATCCACTATCTCATCGGCAAAGCGCACAAATCCGTAGATGGCGTATATAGGATCGTGAAATTTCCTGTCGAAAAACCTGATACCCAGCGAAAACGATGTGCTATAGGTAGTAGTCGTCATCTTGCTCGACTCCCTTGAGATCATATCAAAAAGTTCTTTCATGGCTGTAGGTCAAAAGTCTAAAGTTCAATCCTGTACGAACGGAATAAAATTCAAAGTTGGAGCGAGGTGAAATTGAATTTACGAAATCCCGGTAGTCTGTATCCTGCAACGACGTAAGAAGGTGGAAATCTGCATCCGCCTTCCTGCGCTTTGTCCTTTGTTTTCGATGGACAAGTCACAAAAACACTGCATCACAACACCAGAACATTTCTTCATCATAACTTCAAAATTTCCTCCGCTGCCATACGACCGGAAATGATGGCCGGTGGCACACCAGGACCGGGCACAGTAAGCTGACCGCTAAAATACAAATTCTTTAGTTTGTTATTCTTCAGTTTGGGTTTTAAAAATGCCGTTTGCATCAGGGTGTTGGCTAATCCGTAAGCATTCCCTTTGAAGGCATGATAGTCGTTGATGAAATCGTTGTGGGCATAAGATTTTGAAAACACCACATGTTCCCTTATACTTTGCCCGGTGATTGATTCCAGCCTTTTCATTACAAGGTCAAAATAATGATGTCTTATTCCTTCTGTGTCAGTAAGCCCGGTAGCAACCGGTATCAGCACCATAAGATTTTCCTGTCCGTCAGGCGCCACGGAAGGATCTGTTTTTGAGGTAACGCTGACGTATAACGCCGGTTCTGATGGCCATTGAGGATTTTTATAGATCTCGCCGGCATGTATGTCGAAGTTGGTGTCGAACAATAAAGTATGATGCCTGAATTTATCAAGTTTCTTATTCACGCCGATGTAAAAAATCAGCGAAGATGGTGACATCACTCGTTTTTCCCAATAAGCAGTTGAATACATGCGATATTTTTCAGGAAGCAGTTTCTGCTCTATATGGTGATAATCGCCTGCTGCTATCACAAAATCAGCTTCAAATCTACCTTTATTGGTTTCCACAGCCACCACTTTTCTGTTTATTACGTCAATACCGGTAGCTTCGGTATCAAACCTGAATTGAACTCCCAACTCCGTTGCCAGTTTGAACATGGCATCTACAAGCTCGTACATGCCTCCCATGGGATACCAGGTTCCCAGTTTCAGGTCGCCGTAGTTCATTAAGCTATACAGTGCCGGAGTGGTGTCGCCTGTGCCTCCGAGAAACAGGATTGGAAATTCAAGCAGGCGATGAAGGTGCGGATTTCTGAAAAACCTCGCCACATGGCTGTGAAACGAACGGAAGAGGTGCATGGCAAACAGGTGCCTGATGAGCCTCAACTGCATAAATTCCATTACCGAAAGCGATGGTTTGGTAGCAAATTCATTGATGCCTATAATATATTTTTTTTCTGCCTCCTTCAGGAACAATTCCAGTTTTTCGCCGGCGCCCGCTTCGATGCTTTCAAACAAAGCTTTCGTTTGATCCGGGTGAGAAGGTATTTCAACAAAATCATCTTTTCCAAAGAATACTTTATAGGATGGATCGAGCCGCTTAAGTTCAAAATAATCGCTGGTCTTTTTACCAAAATCGGCGAAGAAATTATCCATCACATCGGGCATCCAGTACCAGCTTGGACCCATATCAAAGGTAAAACCTTTTGCAGTGAACTTACGCGCTCTGCCGCCGGGAGTATTATTTTTTTCAAGCACGGCGACTTCCATACCTTCACGCGCCAGCGTTGCTGCTGCGGCAAGTCCTGAAAATCCTGAACCTATAATAATTGCTTTCTTCTTCATAACCTGAGGATGGGGATCGGTAATATTTTAATAAATCAACAAATCATGTATTTTATTGTTTGGTTTTTACCTGAAAATGTTAAACAATAGCGCGGTAATACCATCTGACTGCATTAGGTGGTCAGACAATTTAAAACAAAAATATCTTATATGTTGAGAACATTTTATCTCTTTCTCTTCAATGCTCTCAATGCTGCTTCCACTATATCAGCATCATCAAGACAGAATTTTCGCATGAGTTCATCCGGTGTTCCGCTTTCGCCAAATTTATCCCTGACGGCAACCATTTCCAAAGGCCTGGGATCGAATAAGGCCAGCACCTGCGCTATGCTGTCGCCGAGGCCACCGTTCATTTGATGTTCCTCAGCACTCACCGCGCAACCTGTTTTCTTCACAGAATGAAGGATGGCTTTAATATCTAATGGTTTGATTGTGTGTATGTTAATCACTTCGGCATCAATGCCATTTTCTTTCAGAGCCTCCCATGCCTCGAGTGCTTTCCAAACCAGGTGTCCGGTAGCAAAAATACTTACATCTCTTCCAGTCTGCAGCGTTAGTGCTTGTCCGATCACAAAGTGTTGGTCAGAAGGTGTAAAATTGGGAACTTTTGGGCGGCCAAAGCGCAGATATACCGGTCCGACATATTGTGCTACCGCAAGTGTAGCAGCCCTGGTCTGGTTATAATCGCAGGGATTGATCACTGTCATGTTAGGTAACATCTTCATCATACCAATATCTTCCAACATCTGGTGCGTGGCACCATCTTCCCCGAGGGTGATGCCAGCGTGAGAAGCAGCAATTTTTACATTTTTATTTGAATAGGCAATGGATTGCCTGATCTGATCGTAGACCCTGCCGGTTGCAAAATTGGCAAAGGTGGTGGCAAACGGAATTTTTCCTCCTGTTGCCAGTCCGGCAGCAATACCCATCATATTGGCTTCAGCGATTCCCGTTTGAATGAAGCGCCCGGGAAAAGCCGAAGCAAATTCTTCCAGTTTCAGAGAACCGGTAAGATCAGCGCAAAGTGCAACCACATCGGGATTCGATTTCCCCAAATCCATCATCCCTGCCCCAAATCCCGAGCGGGTATCCTTATTTCCAGTATTTATATATTGGTTCATAGACATTTCTTTTTTGCAAATTGAAGACTATTCATTGTGAAAATGAGGATCCTAAAGTTTTTAGTAATCGCCTAAAGTTTCCTCAAGTTGGGCCAGAGCAACCTGTAGTTGTTCATCGTTGGGAGGTGATCCATGCCACTGGTGACGATTTTCCATGAAATCCACTCCTTTGCCCATCACCGTTTGCATCAGGATCATGACAGGTTTTTCTTTTCCGGTCAAAGAAAATGCTTCATCCATTGCGGAAAGCAGGGCGCCGACATCGTTACCATCCATCTCCAGCACCCACCAGCCAAAACTTTCCCATTTTGCCCTGAGATCGCCCAGAGGCATCACTTCATTCACCGGACCGTCTATCTGTTTGTTATTATTGTCAATCACTGCGATCAGGTTATCTACTTTTTTTGCAGGGGCAAACATGGCAGCTTCCCAAACCTGTCCTTCCTGCGTCTCGCCATCTCCCATCAACACATAAACCAAATGAGGATCGTTTTTCAGTTTCTTGGAGAGGGCGCAACCTATGGCTACAGAAAGCCCCTGCCCCAGCGAACCTGAAGCAATCCTGACACCCGGCAATCTTTCGGCAGTAGCCGGATGTCCCTGCAATCTGGAGTTGAGTTTGCGAAAACTGTTTAACTCCGAAACATCGAAATATCCGCTACGTGCCAATACGCTGTACCAGCCGGCAGAGAGATGCCCGTTGGAAAGAAAAAAAACATCCTCACCAGTTCCTTCCATAGTAAAGGAAGAAGGATTATGTCTTAAGATGCTAAAATACAATGCTGAAAAAAATTCTGCACAACCCAGAGGTGCACCCGGATGCCCTGACTGAACGGCATGAACCATCCGCAGCACATCTCTTCTTACCTGGGAAGCAATGATTTTGATTTCATTCTCTGTTTTCATAAGGATGTATAAGTACTTGAAAACCGTAAATAACGGGGTTCAAAGGTAGATAATTTATCAGAGTGCCTGAGCATGATTATGAAAAATGCGTCCAGACATAGATTTGAATACATGAAATGCAAATGAGTTCTTCAGGATTCCAGAAAACCCAGAAATTTCCATCCAACTAATAACAGACAGGTTATGAAGCAACGTCGGAGTTTTCAGGTTCTACCTGAACCAGGCTGCATTTTTTTTAACTGATGGGGTTGGAATTCTGATAAAACAAAGAACTTTGCCATTTCGTTATCTTAACTGGTATGATCATTCCAAAATACTACTTTTTCAAAATAATGAAGCTTGTTTCCCATGTTGCCAAAATTCTTTTTGGATATATTTTAACTGTCACTGTTTCATTGAATGCACAGGAACATTCCGGATTTATAGTACAGGATGAACAAGAGAATCTCTGGGTAGATTCTGTATATCATTCACTTAGCCCTGATGAGCGTATCGCACAGCTTATCATGGTGCGTTCGTTCTCGAACAGAGGACAGAAATATACTGATTCACTGGCAACCGTGCTTGCAAGGTACAATATTGGCGGGGTGATCTTTTTTAAAGGAACCCCTTCCTCACAGGTTCAGATGACCAACCATTTTCAGGAAGCTGTAAAAACACCTTTACTGGTAGCCATGGATGCTGAATGGGGGCTTGCCATGCGACTTGACAGCGTAATAAGTTTTCCAAGGCAACTTGCACTTGGCGCCATTGAAGACGATATACTGATTTATGAGATGGGTGCAGAAATTGGCAGGCAACTCAAACGCCTGGGTGTGCATATCAATTTTGCCCCTGTGGTGGATGTGAATGTCAATCCTTTGAATCCGGTTATCAACAGCCGCTCATTTGGCGAGAATAAGCTTTTTGTTGCCCACAAGTCTCTTTCTTACATGAAAGGATTGCAAAATATGGGTATCATCAGTGTGGCAAAGCATTTTCCGGGCCATGGAGATACCGACAAGGACTCGCACTTTACCCTGCCTCTGATCAGCAAGCCTTTTCATGAAATTGACAGCATTCATCTTTTTCCTTTTAAGTATTTGATTGGCAATGGATTAACCGGAGTGATGTCGGCACACCTGGCTGTTCCTGCAATCGATCCTGATCACAAATCCATTTCAAGTTTGTCGCCTCTACTTATCAATCAACTGCTCAAAAAGGACCTTGGCTTCAACGGATTGGTTTTTACTGACGGGTTGGAAATGAAAGCCATCGCTGATTTTGTGCCTGCCGATTCAGTAGAAATCAAGGCGTTAATTGCCGGAAACGATATTCTGCTGCTGCCCCTCAGTGTTCCCGTAGCTATCCGGAACATTAAAAAAGCCGTTGAAAAGGGAATTATACCCGATAGCCTCATCGAAGAAAAGTGCCGTAAAGTACTTGCCTGGAAATTCCGTGTCGGGCTTGCCAGCTACCAGAAAACAGATACTGAAAATCTTTATGGTGATCTTAATTCTCCCGGCGCTGAACTACTTAACCGGCGACTGACCGAAGCATCACTTACGATTCTCAACAATCAAGAAAACCTGCTTCCAATCCGCCGGCCCGACACCCTGATAATGGCTTCTCTTGAAATTGGAAATCCTGACAATACTACTTTCACCGGGCGGCTGAAAAATTATGCTGATGTGACTGGTTTCGTCATCAGTAAAACAGCACCCGCTGCAAAATTCAACGAATTACTCAATACACTGGCAAATTATCAGGTGGTGTTCGTATGCCTGCGCAATACCGGTCAGAATCCTGCCGACTACGGTATCAGTAGTCAGACACGTACATTTATCCATTCCCTTTCCGTTAAGGTCAGGGTGGTGCTGGTACTTGCCGGGAATCCTTACAGTCTCTCCCTGTTTGATCAGATAGAAAGGCTCAACGCCATTATGGTAACCTATCACGATACCGACATGGGTGTTGACCTTGCTGCACAGGCTTTATTTGGCGCTTTTAAGGTCAGCGGAGAATTACCGGTAAGTATAGGTGATGTGTTTAGCTCAGGCGACGGCATGCACACAAATGATTTGCAAAGGCTGAAATATACCATCCCCGAAGAAGTGGGCATAGAATCCTCATGGCTGCAAAAAGTTAACTTCTTTGCACTGAAAGGTATCGCCGAAAGAGCCTACCCAGGCTGCCGTGTACTGGCTGCATTTGAAGGCAAAGTGATCTACGACAACAGCTTTGGGTATCATACTTACGACCGCAAAAGAAAAGTACAAAGCGATGATATATATGATGTGGCTTCACTGACCAAAATTGCAGCGACTACATTGGCTGTTATGAAGTTATACGGGGAAGGAAAGCTCGATATTGACCAACGGATTTCGCATTATCTGACCGAACTAAAAAATACAGACAAAAAGAGGATTATCATCCGCGATGTAATGACACACCAGGCCAACCTGCAGGCCTGGATCCCATTTTACAAGCAACTGCTGAAAAACGGTGTGCCTGATCCATCGGTATTCAGCAGTAAAAAGCATGGAGATTTCACCATTGAAGTAGCTAAAGACCTTTTTATGGACAAGAGGCAGGTAGAAAAAATCTACGATAGTATTGCCGCAGCACCCCTTATAAAACGACGTGGCTATCTATACAGTGATCTGGGTTTTTACTGGCTGAAACAAGTTGTGGAACGCCTCACTGGTATTCCTTTAGATGAATATGTTGAAGAAAATTTTTATAAGCCATTGGGATTGAATAACACAACTTTCAATCCTCATAAAAGATTTGAACCGGAAAAGCTGGTACCTACGGAGAATGACCGTGAGTTTAGAAAACAGTTATTGCAAGGCTACGTGCATGATCCCGGAGCTGCCATGCTGGGTGGCGTTGGTGGGCATGCCGGATTGTTTTCTACCGCTGGCGACATGGCTGTTGTGATGCAGATGCTCATGAATAAAGGCAGTTACGGTGGGATCCGGTATTTTACTCCACAGGTGCTGTCGGAATTCACACGTACACAGTTCCCTCTCAACGATAACCGCCGTGGACTGGGATTTGATAAACCTCAATTGGTAAAAGAAGATGACGGGCCAACCAGCATCAGGGTTTCCAATTCGAGTTTTGGGCATTCAGGTTTTACCGGTGTGTATGCCTGGGCTGATCCAAAGTATCATCTGGTGTATATTTTCCTTTCGAACCGTGTGCACCCATTGGCTGACAATGCTAAAATCAGTACACTCAACATCAGAACAAACATTCACCAGGTATTTTATGAAGCGTTGGAAATGAGAGAGAAGAAAGCAGTGGAAAGAATCAGGTAACATGCAGGTGATAAGAATCCGGATGGATTATAAGAAAACACAAACTAATGACCAGCAGGGAATAAGCGTTTGCATCACATTAATTATCTTTGGTAGGTTTTTCTATTTTAAAAATTTCCAGTTTCCCGGTATAATACCTGCTTTAATTGAATCAATCATTGTTGTCCCTGTAACATCGTAGCGGTAAATAATGCCAGGTTGGGCGTAATCAATGGGATCGGAAAAATACATCTCATCGGTTTTGGGATCAATACCGAGTGCATAACACTTTTGACCGAGGACCAGTTCAGATGCCTGCGCAACAGACGCACTGGCATCACGGGAATAAATACCCCCGGCAAATGAATAAAATATTTTACTTCCATTGCCATTAACTGCAATGCGCGGTCCGAAATCAGTTCCATCCAAAAGTAATTTTGCTTCGATATTGAAATTCAGCGGATTGATTTTTATCAATGCTCCGTGAGTGTTATTGACTGGATTCTCCCAGTCGAACCTGCCCCCGCATATAATCCATATTCTTCCATTGGTATCCTGTGCTAAATCAGCCGGATTATCGCCAACTACAATAGTTTGAACCGGGGTATCAGTGGAAGTATCAATTACCATTACCGTGGAATCAGAACTCATGCCTGCAGAATTCAGCACCCATAAGTATGAGCCAGCCAGCAACATGCGGTCAGGTCCATGACTCGTGGTAATGGTACCGGTTTTGGTCAATGTATGCAGGTTGATGATGGAAATATGTCCTGCCCAATCGCTTATGTAGGCTTTTTCACTGGTAATTCCCTGAAAATACCGCGGTGATGCCAAGCCTTCGATCACGCCTGTTGACTTAAAAGTCGCAGCTTCTACCACTTCGACTTTCGAAGCATTGTTCACTACAACAAATACTTTATTATCAAAAACTTCGAGGCTTTGCACAATATTGCCGAGTGGTCTGCCATTCACCACTTCAAAAATATTGTTTTCAATGGTTTTCTTTTCCGGATCATAAAAACTAACTGTACCCGTACCATTCATGAATGGCCCTTCGTTGCTGATGAAAATCCCTTTGGTATAGACTCCGGGCAGCAAATGTTCATCATTTTTACAAGCAGGTATGGCACATATTGCAAGCAATAAGATGACTAATAGTTGTTTAAGGAGTTGTATCATGTTCATTGAAATTATTTGTTGGTTTTTGCCTGAATAAAAGATCTAAAACAAGTGACAGGTGAAATGTTCTGCCGGGCATCGGGCGGTATTGGATAACCTGGTAGTTCTGATCTGTAAGGTTGTTTACTGAAGCGTTCATGGATAACGTGAACCACTTCATGCTGAAAGACCTAGCAATACTAAGATTTCCGGTATAAAAGGCCGGCAACTTACTGGTGTTGGCACGGTCGGTATAACGCGATCCTGTAATCTTTTGCACAATCTGTAAATACCACTGGCCCGCAGCAATAATATATACCACTGCCATATTATGAACGGGAGTATACATCAACTGGGATTTTTTACTGATATCACGAAGCGATGTCCCCCCATAAAGTGATTTACTGGCAACCCATGAAATCTCAAGGCTATGAAGAAAAAGGGAGGCATGATGTTCAAATTTCAAATTACTTTCAATACCAGCTATCATCACCGAACCAATATTCTCTGGGGCCCAGAAGAGCGAATTCTCAGGTAGCCAGGTAATCCAGTTTTTAATACGGTTGGTATACAGGGTAACAGAAAATAATGCTTTTAAATTTTTCTGCTGATAGTTAAAATCAGCACCTGTTTCAAGGTTTATACTTGTTTCAGCCTTAAGATCAGGATTACCCCCAGGTTGCCAGTAACGGTCATTCAATGTTGGGATTCTGTAATTTGTCGAAAAATTCATACGGCCGTTTAAATTGTTCAGCATTTTCCCTTTCCATCCCAATAAAAATGCCGGAGGAATACCCCTGAAATCGCTGGCTGATTCTTTTCTCGCACCCACACTGAATACCCATTGCAGTTCAGGAATAAAGCGGGTAGCAAGCAGGAAAACCGAGAAACGATGTGGATTTATTCCGGCCTGATAATTTCTGGTTTCTGCATGATGGATATGATATCCCGCTCCAGCATTGAACTGGATTCGTTTAAATACCGCTGAATTCAAAATAACTTCAGAATTCCATACACCTACCCGGATTTCGGAATCAATGTTCGTAAGTGTGTCAGTATATTTCAGATAATCATGATGATAGCCAGTTTTAGCTGAATACTCCACCCGGCGGTATTTGAGGTTCCACTGAGCATAGCCTCGCAACATACGGTCGTGTTGGCGTGCATGGCTTCGCAACATCGTCATGCTGGGAGGAATGCCTGCTTCACGTTCCTGCAGCCAGAAACCAGCTTTCAGGAGTTGCTTTGAACCAAAATGCAAAAGAGCCTCCTGCAGGAACCCAACCTGTGAGGCATCAGCATTTGTGAGGCGTTCCCTGGGTTTGCCAGATTTTGAAGTATTCACAAATGCAAAATCGTTATCCGAAGAATTAACCCAAATTGAAGTTGAAAAATGCAATTTCTCTTTTATCACACCTGTTTTAAGTGCCATCAACCTGTCGTTATATTGGCCAAATGCCGCCACCACCTGATGATGATTGTGAGTACCACCTGACTGGCTGTTCAAATGAATGCTTCCTCCAATGGCGCCGCTTCCTGTAAGTGTGCTGCTTCCCCCGGGAACGATTTCCACATGATTGAAAAGGAAAAGCGGCAGCATCGAAAAATCGGCCATGGCAATATTAGAAGGATTAATATTGAATCCATTCCAATACACCGTGGTATGTTGCGGGGCTGTACCACGAATGCTTATGGTGGCGAGCCCGTTTGAGCCGTAGGTTTTAACAAAATGGCTGCTGTGACCCGTTAACGCATCGGAGAGCTTTATTCCAGGTAATTTTCTGAACGCCTGCATGTCGAGCGATTGAATTCGCAATCCTGCTCCATACTGCCTGATACGACCTGCACTCACCACTACTTCACTTAAATCTATAATTGTATCGTACGTTGCTGTTTGTGCCTGCAATCTGCCCGCGATGAAAAAAAGCAATATATACAATCCTGCTCTCATGTATAACAATTCACTTATAATCAACCATTAAAAAATTTTTTCAACGATATCAGAAAATAAGAAATGAATAAATTGAGCTTAAAAAACAACAATGTATTCATAGCTTTTATCCCGAAAGCACTGAAATTTTTAACGATTCCGGCAGGTCTTCTGACTTGCTCCCTTTTTGAAAGCCTTCCCGTTTACTTAAAAACAGTGGCTGCAAGAGGTTCAAAAAGATAAAAAGAGCTTACAGCAGCGGGTACTGTTCCTGATTTTCACAGGATTCCCTATTATGCCCTCTTTCCCGAATGGAAATAATAGGCACCGGTTTAGCCGCAAAAGTACACAATGGTTTGAATTGCACAACCAAATCAGGGAAAAAAACATGTACAAATCTGTAAGTAAAAGCACTGTTTCGTTCGGGAATGCAATTCTTAGCCATGTTTATACTACTTTTGTTACGTTATTTCGATTTTGAACCTTTGCCCTATGGAGCTAATACATCTGAACCAGGAAAAATGCACCCAGTGTATGCAGTGTGTGCGCGAATGTCCGGTCAGGGCAATCAAATTAGGATGGAACCAGGAATATCCTGAAATATTGCACGATAGATGCATCGGCTGTGGCAGTTGTCTGCGTGCCTGTGGTTACAGTGCCATCACCTGTCATGATTCTATTCCGGCTGTGAAAGAATTGCTTGCATCGGAGCAAAAAGTAGCTGCAATCCTCGATCCCAGCATTTCGGCAGAGTTTCCTGATATTACTGACTACCGCAAGTTTGCTGGTCTTCTGCGACTACTCGATTTTGCCTGGGTGGCCGAAACTGCTTTTGCCGTTGAGGTTATTGCAGAAAAATATAGTAGATTATTAAAAGAATTTAAAGGAAAGTACTACCTCACCTCGAATTGCCCAAGCTTGGTATTGCATATTGAAAAGTTTGAACCTCAACTGGTTAAGAACCTTGTTCCCTTGCTTTCGCCCATGTGTGCCATGGCAGTCATTATGCGCGAAGCCTATGGTCATGATATTAAAATTGTTGGCATTGTTCCATGTATATCGGCAAAAATTGAAGCCTCCCGATCCAGGGGAAAATCAAAGGTAGATGAAGTCATCACATTTACCGAGCTAAGAACCCTATTTAAGGGAATGGACATCAGTGAAGCTGCCCTTGAATATTCATATTTTGATCCGCCAAACGGACGTTATGGTTCACTTTATCCGATTGACAATGGTTTTATTCAGGTGGCAGGCATCAGCGAAGACCTGCTTGCAGGCAATATGCACACCGCTTCCGGTAAGCATGAATTCATTCAGTCAATCAGGGAGTTTGCCATACACCCGGAGGCTGTCAAATCGCATTTCAACATTTTCTACAATAAGGGTTGTATGATGGGGCCCGGTATGACCTATAGCAACGATCATTATCTTCGTCATGCACTGGTCAAGGATTATGCTTCACGGCGTTTAGCAGTTGTGGATGAAACCACCTGGAAAGCGGATCTGGAACGTTTTGGCAAGCTTGATTTTTCGCGTAGTTTCCAGTCCGACGACCAGCGATTACCCATGCCTAATGAGGATCAGATCAATGAAGTGCTGAAAATTACGGGTAAAGAAAATTTACTACACGAATCATCATGCAATCTTTGTGGTTTTGGCTCCTGCCGGGATTTTGCTGTTGCGGTAAGCCAGGGCCTGGCAAAAACAGATTTATGTATACCTTATTCTCTGAAAACGAAGCAGAATTACATAAAAATGCTGAAAAATCCCAAAGAAAGATATGGTGGTACAATCCAAAGGATCATTGATGCTGCCAGGCATGTCACAAAGGGGGATTATCAGTCTTCCAACCAATTGCAAAGTGTAATCATTTCTGAAACTGAAGCTCCTGAAATGAAGGAACTTGCTGAAATGATCACCATGATGTGCAAAGAAGTGGAAGGCCGAGAAGTTTCAAAAGAGCAAAGGTTAATACAAGCTCAACAAGCGCTTCAAACACTTGGTGCTGTAATTCAGAAATTGCCTGCCGGAATCGTCATTGTGAACGAAAACCTAAGGGTAGTGGAATCAAACAGCAGCTTTGTAAACATGCTGGGCGAAGATGCAGCCATGATCAATGAAGTCATACCTGGACTCAAAAACGCTGACCTGAAAACATTACTGCCTTTCGGTTTTTATAATCTCTTCAAATATGTACTGACCACTAATACCGACATTCCTGGTAAAGACATTCATTTTGAGGACAAGATGCTTAATGTATCCATCTATTCTATCATTAAGCACAAAATTGCGGGAGCCGTAATCCGCGATATGTATTTACCTGAGGTTCAAAAAGAAGAATTAGTGAAACGCCTGAGCGAAGTGATAGATCAGAACCTTCAGATGGTACAGGAAATTGGCTTTTTGCTGGGTGAAGGCGCTGCTAATACCGAACGCATGCTCAACTCATTGATTGAAACCCATCGTGCGCAGCAGAAAAAAAGTGAATCATGAGCCAGGAATTTTACATAGAAGTACATTGCCAGCAAAAACACCATGATGGCGAGAGAATCTGCGGTGATGTATTTCAATCGTCGAGAATCAGGGAGGAACGGCGCATTGTAGCAGTGCTTTCGGATGGCATGGGACATGGAGTAAAAGCCAATGTACTTGCTACCCTTACGACAACGATGCTGCTGAATTTCACAAGGGATCGCAAAGATTTTGAGCGCATTGCTGAAATCATTACCAAAACTTTACCTGTTTGCAACACCCGCAAAACGAGTTATGCTACTTTCACGGCCATTGATATTTCATATGAAGGCGAGGTGAGTATCCTTGAATATGACAATCCGGCCTGTTTTATAGTAAGAGATACCGATGTGATTGAAATTCAATGGCAAAATTATGTCAGCGAGGGAATGCAGGGCAGAGAAATGGTAATGCGAAATGCACGTTTCCGGATTAATCCTCACGACCGCGTGATATTTATTTCCGACGGTATAACCCAATCGGGATTAGGTACTAAGTTTTCTGAAGGTTGGGGGCGCAGAAATCTTATTGAATTTGTGAAGGAAACACTCAAAAAAAGCCCTGATATTGCTGCTGCTGAACTGGCATCAAAAGTCGTGAACAAAGCCGTGTCCAACGACAATTACCATCCCAGGGACGATTGTTCGTGCGGTGTAATATATTTCCGGGAACCAAGAAGTTTGTTACTTTGCACTGGCCCTCCCTTTGAAGAAAAAAATGACAAAGCTTTTACTGCAAAACTGGATGATTTCGCAGGTAAGAAAATTATCTGTGGTGCCACTACCGCCGGGATCGTTTCAAGGGAACTGGAAGTTGAAATTGAAGATGAATCTGAGTTCTACGATCCTGAACTCCCACAGGCATCTCACATGCCGGGAGTGGATCTGATAACGGAAGGAATGCTCACCCTTAGTAAAGTGATAAACCTTTTGAAAAAACATGACAGCAACACTGCTTTTGCCAAAGGTCC
The DNA here is from genome assembly GCA_964419945.1 of uncultured Bacteroidales bacterium. Classification (GTDB taxonomy): domain Bacteria; phylum Bacteroidota; class Bacteroidia; order Bacteroidales; family JAAYJT01; genus JAAYJT01. The sequence goes on from CAYQRU010000011.1 coordinate 40,490, forward strand.
TGCTGACCGTATCGCTTCCATGCTGCTCGACAGTGATGAGATATTTTTTCTTGTGGGAACCAAGATCAACGAAGCCCATCAGGATCCAACACTCCCTATTGAACTTGATATACGTCGAAATGTGGTCAAAAAACTGGCAGAACTACTGGAAAAGAAATTCTTGAAAGCAGTCAGGCTGGAGTATTTTTAAAACCTTCGTCAGATAATCAAGTATAGCTCTAACACTATGAATACGATACAAAAAACTTCCATATTCACTTAATCGTCCTGTTTTTCGAACCATTGCGTATTTTTGCCGCATGGAAGCGAAAAGGATTCTATTTGTATGTCTCGGTAATATTTGCCGGTCTCCTGCAGCCGAAACAATTTTTAAAAAACTGGCTTCTGAGAAAGGTATTCCGGTAATTGTTGATTCAGCAGGAACATCGGCATGGCATGAAGGCGAAAAAGCCGATTACCGTATGCGCTGCTATGCAAAGGAAAGAGGCTATACCATTACAAGTGTCTCAAGAAAAGTCACACTTTCTGATTTCGATGATTTTGACATGATCGTTGCCATGGACGAGAACAATTACTTTGATTTATGCCTTTTAACCCTGGATCCTGAAAAAAGAAAAAAGATTTTCCGGATGAGCAAATTTATCAGAAAATCAGGATACAGCGAAATTCCCGATCCTTACTATGGCGGATATGAAGGATTTAAACTGGTTGTTGATCTTCTGGAAGATGGTTCAAAAAAAATCATTGAATTTTTAAAGAAAGGTGAGCGTACCATATTTTTTTAATGCTCATATCTTTAGAAAAACCAGTAAGTATAAAGAATTCATGCATAATGAGCGGAGCGAAATACCGATGAAACGCAGTGAATCAGATACGCTATCACCGGATCACTGAATCAACGGATCACAACAAAACCTGATGGTATCATCAATAAAGTTTATTTTTGCAGACAACAATCAGGACGTATGATCACCGGATTTACAGCACTTTTTTTTAACATCAGCGGTGGCGAATTATTTGTTATCCTGTTAGTTGTGTTTATTGTATTTGGTCCGGCCAAAATTCCGGAAATAGCCCGTTCGCTTGGCCGATTGATGAATGAAGTAAAAAAAGCTTCAAGCGATATATCAAGAGAATTTCGGCAGGAGGCTTCCGCTATTGAAAGAGATCTGAAAAAGACTGCCGGAGAAGTCCTCAAGGAAGTTGAACCACTGTCGGAAGCTGCTAACAGAGATTTTAACAAGGATGCATATGCTGAAGCTGAGATAATACCCGAAGTTTATCAACCTAACACGCAGAAGGAGGTAGTAAAAAGTAGCGATGAAACAACCAATGGGGAAAAAACGCAAAATCCCATACAATAATTTTTATTACCATCGTTTTATTTCTTTTTACCACCCGCAGAGATAAATCCATACATAGATGAAGTTATTTAAAGGACTGTTTCTACTCTTATTTGTCGCATTTCTTTTGCCTGAGCAGGGCACAGCCCAGCGAAGGTATAACCGCAGGATGGCCGCTGCCGAAAAAGCATTTAACAGCTACCAGTTTAACAGCGCCCTGAACCGGTACAAAAAAGCATATTCCCGGACACGCGACAAGGATAAGAAGAACTTTATCATATTTCAAATGGCGGAATGCTACCGGTTCATGAATGATACCAAACGTGCAGAAGTAAACTACCGGAGGCTCCTCCGTCCGCAATACGAGCAAAAGGAACCCCTGCTTATGTTGTATTATGGCGATATGCTACGTGTCAACGAAAAATATGATCTTGCCGAAGAGGCTTATCAGACTTTTATCGAACTTGCCCCTGAGGATGCCCGGGGCAACATTGGCCTTGAATCTGTGCGTCTTGCCCTCGAATGGCTTAACAATCCAACAAAATATGAAGTTCTTAACGAAAAGAAAATAAACTCCCGCGAAGATGACTTCGCTCCTGATTATGCCGACCGCAATTACAGTTCCATCATATTTACATCCAATCGCGACGGAGTTACAGGCAAAAGCAAAGATGACTGGACAGACAGAAGCTATACCGATTTATTTTATGCACGCCGCGACCCCAAAGGTGATTGGGGAACTCCTGCACTTATTGATAACCAGGGAATTGTAAATACTACCTCACATGAAGGAGTTGGCGAGTTTACGCAACGATTTACAAACTTGTATTTCACACGCTGTTATGGTAAAAAGACAGAAGATGAACCGGGCGAAGGTTGCCAGGTATATAAAGCTTCACGTGAAGGAAATGCATGGAGTGAACCCGTCAAAATTGAACTTGGCGGCGACAGCACCAGTGTTATTGGGCATCCTGCTCTAAGCGCCAACGAACAAATGATCATCTTCAGTGCTGATTTCGAAGGAGGCCAGGGTGGTAATGACCTCTGGATCGCCACACGTACATCGGCCAGCGAAAGTTTTGGGTTGGCAAGAAACCTTGGAGAACTGCTCAATACTTCAGGCGATGAAATGTTTCCATTCCTTCGTGACGATACTATACTCTACTTTAGCTCCAACGGCCATCCGGGTATGGGTGGACTTGACATATATAAATCTTCATTTGTAAACGGCGAATGGCAGAAACCTGTAAATATGCAGTTTCCGGTTAATTCGCCCGGCGATGATTTCGGAATTACTTTTAAACCAGGTGAAGAAGTGGGATTTTTCAGTTCCAACCGCCGTGGAGGACGTGGTGGCGATGATATTTACTCTTTTATCAAACCACCACTCGTATTCACTTTACAGGGAATTGTAAGAAACGAAGCTACCCTCCAGTTTATTCCGGGCACAGTCATCCGGATGGTTGGAACTGATGGCTCCTCCGTAGAAGCGCGTACCGATGTAAAAGGATTTTACAGCTTTGCACCTTCACAGATCAAACCAAACACAACATACGAACTTACCGTTGATCAACAGGGATTCTTCATCAAAACGGGCAGGGTAACTACCGTAGATGTATTTGCAAATAAAGATTTTAATGTTGATTTCATGCTTGAACCTATCCCCGATAAACCTATTCCTCTACCTGAAATCCGTTACGAACTTGCCAAATGGGATCTTCTTCCACAGTATCAGGATTCTTTACAGGGTTTAATCACAATTCTTGACAACAACCCAACAATAGTAGTTGAACTGGCCGCCCACACCGACTCACGTAATACCTTTGAATACAACGACATACTATCACAACGACGAGCCGAATCTGTTGTAAATTACCTGATCGAAAGGGGAATTGCTCCCGACCGCATGGTAGCACGCGGCTATGGAAAAAGAGTACCAAGAACTATGGAAAAAGAGATTACAATAAACGGATTCAAATTCGATGAGGGCACTTTGCTCGATGATACGTTCATCGAATCGCTTCCTACCCAACAACACAAAGAAGCAGCTCACCAATTAAACCGGAGAACCGAGTTCAGGGTTCTAAGCCGTGATTATGTACCAAAACGGGTGACAAAAAAACCTGCTGAACTGGTTCAGATTGTTGTCAATCCTGAGGAAAATATCATCACTTACCGTAGCGGTGAAAAAGGCGAAATATATGTTCCCTGTATTCTGAACCGCTATAACCTGATATTTACACTCAATACCAGCGATAAGAACTCAATGAGTATCTCGTTGGACCAGGCACTGAAACTGCTCAATGATGGTGCAATCACCCGCAATGACTTTGAAGGTGATGCCGAGAAGATTCTGGGTGCCGGTACGATTAGCGACAGGTCGGTGTTCACAATACGTGAATTACGAATTGGGGATAAAATAGTCAATGATCTGAAAGTTACAGTTAACCACCGGCAAACTGAACCACTCTCAATAGGTGAAAGCATCCTCAGTCAATTTGGTGAATTCACTGTTAACAAGGACAAACGACAGATTATCTTTAAGTAATATGAGCGGACAATCACGCTATGGGCAACGTGGTGTTTCGGCCGCCAAAGAAGATGTCCACAAGGCTGTACGCTTCACCGATCGTGGTCTTTTTCCGGCAGCTTTCTGTAAAATTGTCCCCGATTTTCTGGGAGGCGATGCCGAATTTTGCAATATTATGCATGCTGACGGAGCCGGTACAAAATCTTCCCTTGCCTACATTTACTGGAAAGAAACCGGCGATTTAAATATTTGGAAGGGTATTGCTCAGGATGCCATTGTCATGAACCTTGACGACCTGTTATGCGTCGGAGTATCCGACAATATGCTGGTTTCCTCCACCATTGGCCGGAATAGAAAACTGATTCCCGGTGAAGTTATTAAAACCATCATCCTGGGCACAGAAGAATTTCTTGAAAAAATGCGCAGCATGGGCGTTGGAATATGGTCAACCGGAGGAGAAACTGCTGATATTGGTGACCTCGTGCGTACAATCATCGTTGATTCAACCATGATTGCACGCTGCAGGCGCAATGACATTATTTCCAACCACAATATCCGACCTGGTGATGTGATTGTTGGCCTTGCTTCTTTTGGACAGGCCACTTATGAATCAACTTATAACAGCGGTATTGGAAGTAACGGTCTGACTTCAGCACGGCATGATCTGCTCCATAAAACTTATGCCCACAGCTATTCTGAATCTTACGACCCGGAAATTCCCGACAAACTGGTATATTCCGGGAAGCTGAAATTGAGCGAGAAGACTGAAATTCCAGGTATAAATGCAGGAAATCTTTTGCTTTCTCCAACACGTACCTACGCTCCTGTAATCAGGGAAGTACTCAGGCATTTTCGTCCCCAACTCCATGGAATGGTGCATTGTACTGGAGGAGGACAAACCAAGGTGATGCATTTTGTTGACAAACTTCATGTTATCAAAGACAATCTTTTCCCCATTCCTCCTCTTTTTCGAATGATACATGAGCAGTCCGGAACATCATGGAAAGAAATGTACCAGGTTTTCAATATGGGGCACAGAATGGAAATTTATATGCCTGAAAAGCTGGCAGCTATGATCATATCTATTTCCGAAGGCTTTGGGATTGCAGCGCGCATAATAGGTCATTGCCAGGCATGCGATTCTAAAAAATTATCTGTCCGTAATGCAGACGGGCAACATCATATGATTGAATATAACTTTGAATAAGTGCTGTTCAACTATATTTTCAAAGCATTGGCCTATTGGAAATAAACGAATGAATGATTCGGATCTCTCATCATTTTCCTGAACTTAACCTTCCGGTCCTGGTCCTGTTGGCATATTTCTCTGACTCATCTATAAACCGGCGGGCAATAGGCATGGAGAGTTCAGGGTGTTCTTCCATGCGCTCGGGATGCCATTGAACACTCAGCAGAAAGGTCTTTTTATCCCAATCCACCCATTCTGTTGCTTCAATGACGCCATCAGATGAAAAACCCGAAGCCCTGAGGCCTGAACCCGGTTCCTTCACGGCCTGATGATGGTTTGTAGTAACCACTCCCCTAAGGCGACCGGTAATTTCATGTAGAAAACTATTTTCATTTATTGATACATCATGCACGCACGCAAGGGGATTATCCGGGCATTGATGTGTGGTTTCTGTGCCCACATCCTCCGGAATATCAATGACAAGGGTGCCCCCCAGAGCAACATTCAGAATCTGGTGCCCACGGCATATACCGAGGATCGGTAGTCTCGCATTTAAAGCTTTAATAATCAGTTTCATTTCAAGAGTATCGCGGTAATGATCAAATTCGCCACAACGGATGGTATCATGTATCATTCCGTACCAACCCGGAAACACATCTTCTCCACCTGTAATCAGCAGGCCATGACAAGTTTCCAGCGCTATAAGCGCAGAATCCAGCCCTAAATCGTACAAATTTGTGATCAGTAAAGTAGAATCGTTCTTCAAAAGCCAGTTTTCATAATTTGGACTGAGTTTTGAAACTGCTATTTTCACAGGACCGGATTCTGGTTCCCTGCAGGTGAATGTAACGGTAAGCAAAAGTATCAGTAACCAAATCTTTGAGATTAAATGGTTTCTGCTCATCATAATGACGGTGATTTAATGAATACTTTCTGGGGTTCCGGATACCAAAGCTGGCTCACATCTTCGCCTGGTGCGGGGTTTGATGCCCTGTAAACAATCGGATACCATGGCACAACTCAGTTTCCTGAGAGAAGCTCCTTTACCATGGCAGCAATCGTTTTGTTGTCGGCCTTACCTGCCAGTTGTTTTGAAGCTTCACCCATTACACGACCCATATCTTTGATGCTTTGTGCACCGGAACTTTGAATAATTGTTGCAACAATTTTCTTGACTTCTTCTGCATCAAGCTGTTTTGGCAGGTAAGCTTCGATGACAGAAGTCTGAAATTCTTCAGTTTCAGCAAGGTCGCCTCTTCCCTGGCTACGATAGATGTCAGCAGATTCCCGGCGTTGTTTTACCAGCTTTTGCAGCAGTCTTATTTCATCTTCTTCAGCAATCACCTCAGACGATGTTCCACCTTTTGTTTTTTCAAGCAACAATGCAGCCTTCACTGCTCTGAGAGCTTCTAACCTGCGGGCATCACGGGCAAGCATAGCAGCCTTGATATCGGTCATGATTTTTTGTTCCAGTTTCATTCTGATAAGTATTAATCCGGGTTATCAAATAAGTATGAATTATTGCTGCGAATATCAGTATTATTTTCATCATCACTATTCAGTGTATACCGCGAGGTTTGTTGTCCGGTGTTAGGTGGAGGATCTTTGATTTCGATGTTTTTTCGCCTGTAGGCTGGTTCCTTTTCCAATTCATTGAGCCCTCCGGGTGTTTTTATTTTCATACTGAAGCTTTTAAGCCGCTGGATGCGTTCCTGCGATTGTTTCTGAATGAGTTCATGATCGGTATTTTCAACAGCAGGGGCAGGTTCTGTGCGATGGACCGGAGTAAAAATTCTTTCTTCATCAGTATTTTTTGCAACGATTTCGAATTCTGTTACCTGCTGTTCCGGATTTACAGGTTTCAGTCTGATTTCGTCATTCATTTTGTTTTCCGGAAGTTTTTCTGCCTCTTCATCAGGTGGAAAAAGACAGGGGATTTCTGATTCAGGCTTATTTTGTGTTGGTTTTAGGATCGAAGGAAATAATTCTTCCGGCTGTTCCTCAGGTTCTCTGGCTGGTTCTGACTGATTTAACGGCTTGTCATCAAGCAGAATGGAGCCAACGATGATTTTATCCTGTTTTGGAACCAATGTTTTTTTGTTGTCGAACCCCGTAGCTATAATGGTTACACTGATCTTTGAACCAAGCCTTTCATCTTTGCCATTACCCCATAGTATTTCAGCAGTTTGTCCGGCTTCATTCTGAATATAGTCGGTAATTTCACTCACTTCATCGAGGCTGACTTCATCGGTTCCGGAATTGATATAAAGCAGAATATTATCAGCGCCCTTAATGGTATTATCATTTAGCAACGGGGAGCTTAATGCACCTTGCACAGCTTTCAGTGCACGGTTCTCACCTTCTGCTGTCTCTGATCCCATGATGGCTTTGCCACTACTTTTCATGACGGTTTTTA
>CAYQRU010000012.1:0-47062 GCA_964419945.1 uncultured Bacteroidales bacterium
AATGTCCGAATAGTACAGGTACTTATTGTTTACGCGTGCCAACACATTTTCCTTACTGCTGGCCGAAGATAAATACTCACAGCCACCGAGCAGTAAAATTACCGGTATGAAAAGTATCAGTCGCCTAAACATTCAATGAATTTTTTATTTGATTTGCGAAAGTAATTCAGTATTCACCTTGACAGGAAATTTCACCCTGAGTTCCTGTATCCACTTTTTCTCAAGATGATTTTGAAAATCAGCGGTTACCAGTCCCCTGACTTCGTTAAGTTGCTTGGAGCCCGGTTCAATTATTTCATGGATATACACGACAAAAGTCTGATCATCTTTATCTACTGGGTTTTTAAGCCCGGGTGTCCAGCTTACTGCATCAATCATTTCATTATCTCCTTTCTGGTAAAGGCGGCGGCTGATGTTAAGCACCTGGTTTTCTTTATTGATGTTTTCCAGTATTTCATTGGTCGGAACATTTTCTGAAACAAGCTGCAGGGCTTTTTGAATCAGATCATTGTCAGCACCTGTGAATATGAAAATGGAAGCATCAGCACGCTCGTCCCACATGTAATTGCTTTCATGCTCCTTGTGAAATGCTATCAGTCCGGCGGTATCCTGTACCGCCATGGACCAAATTTTCTTGTCAGTCAGCTCAAACAAAAGGATACCGTCACGGTATTCACGCACCAGGGCTTTAAATTCGGGATATTTATTTTCTAACTGCCGGTCTTCGTAGTCCATCAGTATTTTCTCAACGAATTTCTTATAAGATTCATTTATAAAATAACGGATATTCTCAGGAGTGGTTTTCCGCTGGTTGTGAACAAGATAGTCGGCAAATTCTTTCTGGAAAACCTGCTGTGGACCAATGCTGAACAATTCTTTTTTAAGACTCATCTTTCGCGGAATGCTCCACGAGGCTGTAAAAATGGAGTCAGTCACGTTTTGGTAAAAAGTTTCAAGCGATTTGGGATTTTCTTTAAATCCGTACTCACTTTTGATCCTGTTCACCAACGATTGCTGGATGATCACGGAACGCTCGTTTTTTTGCACTTTATCCTTTAACTCTGAATGGGATTCTTCGAATGTGCCAGGTTTTTGTTGCTCAATGAGTTTAATGATGTGCCACCCGAAGTGGGTTTGAAAAGGTTTGGAAAATTCTCCTGGTTCTTTCAGCAGTGATATCTGGTAAATAAAATCAGGGATCATCCGGTTTGAACCAAACCATTGAAGTACTCCGCCCTTATCAGCAGTAGACCGGTCGTCGCTGTATGTACGTGCCATATCTTCAAAGGTTTCGCCTTCCTTAAGTTTGTTATACACCAGATTGATTTTTTCTTTCAGTGCAGAACTGTCTTTGGCCGTGGATTCAGCCGGATAGAGCAGGAGAATGTGTGCTGCCAGGACTTTACCCATGGCCGGTTTACGGTCGGCAAGGTAAATCAGATGGTAACCAAATTCAGTTCGTATTGGCAGGGATACTTCGCCTTTTTTAAGTGCGAAAGCGGCTGATTCGAATGTATAAACCATATCGAAGGCAGTGAAATATCCAAGGTCGCCTTTGTTTCCCCTAACGATCCTTCCACCTGCATCACGATCGCGTGCTGACTGGTCTTCTGAATATTCGGAAGCAAGATCTTCGAATTTTTCTCCTTTATTGATGCGGTTGAAGAGTTCCATGGTTTTATTCCATGCTTTCAACGTATCTTCCGGAGTAGCCTGTTTGTCAACCCTGATCAGCAAATGGCTTGCACGGATATCTTCCATTGTTCTTTCGTATGCTTCCCTGACCAGTTTTTCGGTAGCTTCTTCATCAACCAGATAAGGCTTTGCAAGCTGGGCACGATACCCTTGCAACTCATCCTTGAATGATTGCTGGTTTTGCAATCCGTTGCTTTCAGCTTCCAGCACCTTGAGGCGGAAATTGACAAATAATTCAAGATATTCTTCCAGGGATTTTGGATCAAGCTGATCAGCATGCGTGTTGTTTTTACGATACACCTGGAGAAAATCTTCTACCGTGATCTTCTCGCTGCCTATTTCAGCAAGAATACTTTTGCTGATGTCCTGCGCGATTAAAGAAGCGGCGGCAAAAAACAGTGTCAGGATGAACACAAAGATTTTGCTTAATGTTGCAGCTTTTCTGACGATAATTAGCGTTGTCATGGATGGATGTTTTAATTCGGATTCTGATTTCTTAAGACGAAAATACAACAATTTGAATAGATGGTATCTTTTTCCTCTTGTATTTTCATTATTATTTTTTACTGTAATTGGGGGCCTCGCTGGTGATGGTGATATCGTGGGGATGACTTTCAATCACTCCTGCCTGTGTGATTTTCATAAATTTTGCCTGTTGCAGTTGTTCAATATTTCCAGAGCCTGTATAACCCATTCCTGCCCTGAGTCCTCCAACCATCTGGTGTATGACTTCTGATAATGAACCTTTGTATGGAACCCTCCCGACAATTCCTTCCGGAACCAGTTTACTGATGTCGTCTTCATCAAACTGGTAATACCTGTCCTTCGATCCTTTATGCATAGCTTCAATAGAACCCATACCACGGTATTTTTTGAATTTGCGGCCTTCAAAGATAAACGTTTCTCCGGGTGATTCTTCGACACCGGCAAACAACGATCCGGCCATGATGGAATGAGCACCGGCTGCCAGTGCTTTTACTATATCTCCTGTATAACGGATACCCCCATCGGCAATGACAGGAATGCCTGAGTCACGGAGTGCTTTGCTTACCTCGTAGATGGCCGTTAGCTGCGGAACTCCGATTCCGGCGATTACCCTTGTTGTACAGATTGAACCAGGCCCAATGCCAACTTTCACTGCATCAATACCTTCTTTTGCAAATGCCCGGGCAGCTTCTGCGGTGGCGATATTTCCGGCAACCAATTGTACTTCCGGAAAATTATTCCTGATCAGCCTGATGGCCTCAAGTACACCTTTCGAATGACCATGTGCAGTGTCAATTACGATGGCGTCTACATCATTCATGATCAATGCTCTGACACGGTCGAGGATATCAGGAGTGATTCCAACAGCGGCTGCCACACGCAATCGTCCACGCTCATCTTTACAGGCATTGGGTCGTGCCTTGATCTTAATAATATCTTTGTAGGTGATAAGTCCGACAAGCTTGTTATTTTTGTCAATAACAGGAAGTTTTTCGATCTTATGCTTCTGAAGGATTTTTTCAGCACTCTCAAAATCAATGAATTCAGTTGTCGTAATAAGGTTTTCCTTCGTCATCACTTCGGCTGCAGGGCGTTTCACATTACGTTCAAAACGCAGGTCGCGATTAGTAATGATGCCAACCAGTTCATTATGATGGTTCACCACCGGAATACCACCTATTTTATACTCGGCCATGATCTTAAGTGCATCTTCCACCAACGCATCCTCTTCGATAGTAACCGGATCGAGGATCATTCCGTTTTCAGCCCGCTTCACCTTACGAACCTCGTTGGCCTGTTCCTGTATGCTCATATTTTTATGCAGTACTCCAATGCCACCTTCCTGTGCCATGGCAATGGCCATACCTGATTCTGTGACTGTATCCATTGCTGCTGAAACTATGGGAATGTTCAGCCTGATATTTTTGGTAAAAAGCGTGGATGTGTTGACTTTGCGTGGATGCACTTCGGAATAGGCCGGAACCAGAAGAACATCATCGAATGTAAGACCTTCGCCGGCGAATTTTTCTTTGTCGAACGACATACAGTTTGTTGTTAAAATGTTACAGGGCTGTTAATCAATTATTCAATTAAATATTTGCCCCCACTTTCATGGAAAGGCGCAAAGGTATTAAAAATTGCATATGGGCACTCAAAAAAAATGTTAAAGGGAAATGCAGGGTATTTGCGCGCATACATCAACGAAGCAGCAAAACTGAGCCGGAATTTGAAATTTTGTTTTTCCCGTCTCTTTCGAACATGAGCGTCCAGTTATATACATCCATCGGGCAGTCGCTGCCGGTATTATTTGTGCGACCGTTCCAACCTGTGTATGGATCGGTGGTTTCAAAAATCAGTTGTCCCCAGCGGTTGTAAATCTGAAGCCGGAAATCACTTACGGGTATACCGGGCTCAATTACCATCTTAAAGGCATTGTTGGGGGGCAGTGAGTTTGGGTTGAATACCCTTGGGAAAATGCCCGCAACGTTTACGGTCACTGTATCACTGGCGATTTCTTCACCCCAGCATGAGTACAAAATAGTACGGTATGTTGCAAATTGCTTTGGTTCAACAAGCACCTGAAAATCTGATCCGATCTCCTGCTCATTGCCAAATGTATCCAACAATTCGAACCATCCAACACTTTCCGGTACATTAACAGGTGCGAATGGAATTGAAGTAACTTCGTAGTTACTGAAACTTAGATCTGGTTCAAACCTCCAGCTTTCTTCAGAAACGGGCGCCCAGGAAACCCCCCAGTTTCTGCCTGGGGCAGCTATTCCGCCAGTTGTGGTAGAGCCTTGAATTCCTGTTGCAGATAGATTCCCTTGAAATGTGGATTCCTGAATATCAATTAAATGAATCTCAATAATACCGGAAGCATATATTACAATCTGGAAAGTGCCGGTTGGTAAAACCAGACCCTGTGCACTGCTTACCTGTGCAGGGGTTTTACACCAGGTGATGATTACACTTTGATTCATGATTTCCCGGTGAATGCTAACGTATTTACCTCCAATTGGGTTCCAGCGCTTGAAACATCCGAATATGCTGTTGATGGGGTAACGCGGATCAGGTGTGGCAAAAGGGATATTGATAAGCTCAGTGGCAGGATTGTAAGGTTGGCTTTCAAAGGTGATATACCCGTTTGATCCAACATGAAATTCACTGAAGTTGCCATCATAAAACCTAAAAATAAAACCTATCGGAAAAGGCCCCTGTTCACTTGTCCGGTCAATGCGGTCAAAACCTACTTCATCGCCCCGCAACTGTGAGAAATTAGTACCAAGGTTCAGCGACATCCCCGAAATTATGGTGATTGTATCATGCAACTTCTGCCCACTTTCACCCACAATGGCAAATTCTGTCTGGGTGTAAGCAGCACCTGAAAATAGAACAGTAATTAAAATTGCTGAAAGCTGCCGGATCATAAACACAAAGCTCTGTTTGGGCAGCAAAAGTACGAAAATGAATTGAAAGGCATAATAGGGTATATGAACTGCAACCCCGAAAATTAATAACTTTGCCGCCGATTTAAGATGATGATCAATTATGTTGGATAAATTAGAAGCACTTTACCACCGCTGGAAGGAAATTGAACAACAACTCAATGAGCCCGGTGCAATGAGTGACATGAAACGCTATGTGAAGCTCAGCCGCGATTATAAAGATCTGCAGCCAGTGGTCAATGCGTATTTGCGTTATGCCAAAATTGAAAGCGACATTGTTTCGGCAAAGGAAGTACTTTATAACGAGAAAGATGAAGAATTCCGCGCCATGGCAAAGGAAGAAATGCTAAAACTCAATGAAGAAAAGGATGTGCTTGAGGAAGAAATCAAACTGATGCTGATACCTGCCGATCCACAGGATACAAAAAATGCCATCCTTGAAATACGGGCTGGTACCGGAGGCGACGAAGCAAGTATCTTTGCCGGCGACCTCTTTCGTATGTACACAAAGTTTTGTGAAAGAAAAGGCTGGAAGTTGGAACTGGTGGACTACACTGAAGGTACTGTGGGTGGATATAAGGAAATCATTGCCAACGTATCGGGCGAAAAAGTTTACCGTGAACTCAAATATGAATCGGGCGTTCACCGCGTACAGCGTGTACCGCAAACAGAAACACAAGGCAGGGTACATACTTCGGCAGCGACGGTTGCTGTGTTGCCCGAGGCCGATGAATTTGATGTGGAAATAAAGCAGGAAGATATACGTAAAGACACTTACTGTTCTTCGGGTCCGGGCGGACAATCAGTAAATACGACTTATTCGGCAGTGCGGCTTACACACATTCCCACCGGAATCGTGGTTCAGTGCCAGGATCAGAAATCGCAGATTAAGAATTATGAAAAGGCACTATCAGTGCTGCGTTCCCGTATTTTTGAAGTTGAGCATCAGAAATATATGGATGAAATCACATCAAAACGGCGTACAATGGTCAGCACCGGCGACCGCTCTGCTAAAATACGTACATACAATTATCCGCAGGGCCGTGTCACCGACCACAGGATTGGTATGTCAGTCTATAACCTTCCTTCGTTCGTGGATGGAGATATACAGGATATGATTGATGCTTTGCAACTGGCAGAAAATGCTGAAAAAATGAAAGAGGCTGTGGCAGGATAATACCACGTTGCTTTGCAGTAAATTAACACAAAGTATAGACTTACATTAGTTCAAATCCCATACGAATCTCCAAATCAAATCCATTATGACAAGAGAAGCTTTGATCAGTGAAATCAGACGCAAAGAATCATTCCTTTGCATTGGTCTCGATTCTGATCCGGAAAAAATTCCTGCCCATCTCCATCATTCGGATGATCCAATTTTTGAGTTCAACAGGCAAATCATTGATGCTACTCATGAACTGGCAGTTGCCTTTAAACCCAACCTGGCATTCTATGAAAGCCGGGGTATCAAAGGGTGGATAAGCCTGTCAAAAACAATTAAGTATCTCAGAAGCAATTATCCGGAACTTCTTACCATCGCTGATGCAAAACGCGGTGATATTGGTAATACTTCAATGCAGTATGCCAAAACTTTCCTGGATGATAAGGATGGACTTGGTTTCGATGCCGTCACAGTAGCTCCTTATATGGGTTCTGACTCAATAAAGCCTTTTTTACAATACCACGGGAAATGGGCTATCGTGCTTGCACTCACATCGAATATCGGGGCCGAAGACTTTCAAACGCAGATGCTTGAAAATCAAGAGAAAGTCTTTGAGAAAGTATTACGCACCAGCACATCCTGGGGAACATGCGAAAATATGATGTTTGTGATAGGTGCTACACAGACATCCATGCTGAGTGGAATCAGAAAGATCATCCCCAGGCATTTTCTGCTTGTTCCTGGTGTGGGTGCCCAGGGTGGCAGCCTTGGTGAAGTGGCTCAGTATGGTATGAATCATGAAGTGGGTTTACTTGTGAATGCTTCAAGAAGCATCATCTATGCTTCTGATGCTGAAAATTTCGCTGCCGAGGCGAGGAACGCTGCCAAAGAAATACAATTGGAAATGAAGACATACTTAAAAAAAATCTGATCCTTCAGTCTTTGGATGTGAAGGACTCCTTGTACAAAAGTACGCGTTAACATTTATTTCCATACTCTCTGTTTCAAAAAAAATCCTTATTTTTGTCAAAATCCATGTGGTTTTCAATCAAACAATTGATTACCATATTGTTAATTTAAAAGATAGATTCATGCCTGAAAACAGTATTGACCACAAACGTAGAAACAGTTTCAAAACCCCTGAATACAAGGCATATACACTGCACAATTACAGGCTGATACACCAGTTGGAGAGATTGTCAGAAGAACAACTTTTTGAGATGGAAGTGGTAGCACGGGTGTTGCCATTTAAAAGCAATTCCTATGTGGTGAATGAACTTATCAATTGGGATAATGTTCCCAACGATCCTATGTTTATTCTTACTTTTCCTCAGAAAGATATGTTGCTGCCTCATCATTACGAAACGATATCTTCATTGTTAAGAAAAGGTTCGGACAAAAAATCAATTGCTCACGCTGCCCATAAGATCAGGATGGAGTTAAATCCACACCCGGCAGGACAACTGGAGTTGAATGTTCCGATGCTTGAAGGGGAGAAGATCTTTGGAATGCAGCACAAATATCGTGAAACTGCTTTATTTTTTCCGGGTCAGGGGCAAACCTGCCATGCGTATTGTACTTTTTGTTTCCGTTGGCCGCAGTTTGTTGGAATGGATGAAATGAAATTTGCCTCAAAGGAAGCTGACCTGATGGTACGCTACCTGAAGACGCACACCGAAACTACCAACATTCTTTTCACAGGTGGTGATCCGATGGTGATGAGCGCTGCGCTGCTGGAACGATATATTGAACCGCTGCTCGCACCCGAACTGGAGCACCTTCATACCATTCGGATTGGGACAAAATCGCTTGCATACTGGCCTTTCAAATATATCTGCGATACAGATGCTTCGCGGCTGATGAAACTATTTGAGAAAGCTGCAAAAGCGGGCCGACACATTGCCCTGATGGCACATTTTAACCATTATACCGAGTTGGAGACCAAAGCTGTGAGACAGGCCATTCATAACCTTCGTAATGTAAATGTTGAAATAAGGACCCAGTCGCCATTGCTCCGGCATATCAACGACGATTACAGGATCTGGATGAAAATGTGGAGGATGCAAACTATGTTAGGTTGTATTCCATATTATATGTTCATTGCCCGCGATACCGGTGCTCAGCATTTTTTCAGCGTGGGGCTTGAAAAGGCTTACCAGATTTACCGTAATGCCTACATTCGTGTGAGCGGTGTGTCAAGAACGGTGCGCGGTCCAAGCATGTCGGCATCTCCGGGGAAAATACATATTCTTGGAGTAGCCGATGTTCGTGGTGAAAAAGTTTATGTACTTCAGTTTCTGCAGGGTAGAAATCCTGAGTGGGTCAGGGTTCCTTTCTTTGCCAGATATGATCCTGATGCAGTGTGGCTGGATGATTTAAAACCTGCATTCGGCGAAGAGAAATTCTTCTGGCAGGATGAATATGAGAGAATGCTGGGAGAAAAACCCGGAGAATTACAGTTTATGGAAGAAGATTGATCGTTCGATAACCATCAGATACTCAAAATCCATTTTATCAACCATGCATTCAACCTCGGTCTGAGACCATTTCAACAGACTCAGGCAGGTAACTGGTGTAATGACTGATACATGGAGGGAAAATACTGATGTCTTGCAGATTGAACAAAAAACATGTTTATGCTGTTATAAATCTCTGATTTTCAAACTCGACTGGCAGAATGAAAAAAAATACAATCATCATCGGTTCAGGTATTGCCGGCCTTGCAGCTTCGGTTCGGATGGCTGTAAAAGGATATGCAGTTGATGTTTTCGAAGCCAATGATTATCCGGGTGGAAAGCTGACCTGGTTTCAGCAGGGAAATTACCGTTTCGATGCCGGTCCTTCGCTGTTTACCATGCCTCATTATGTGGATGAATTGTTTGAGCTTGCCGGAAAAGATCCTCGAAGGTATTTCAATTACAGCCGTAAAGCTGAATCCTGCCGCTATTTCTGGAATGATGGAACCAGGCTAACTGCACATGCTGATCAGGAAAAATTTGCTGCGGAAGTTAATGACAGATTAGGGGTAAAAAGATCCATTGTTTTGCAAAAGTTGAAAAAAAGCAAGGAAATGTACGACCTGGTCGGTCGCACTTTCCTTGAAAAGCCCTTGAACCGCTTTTCCACCTGGTTTACCAAAGACGTTTTTCGCTCGATGTTCAATCTTCACAAGCTCAGCCTTTTCAACACCATGCATAGCGACAATGCTTCCCTGCTCGGACATCCAAGGCTGATTCAACTCTTTGACCGCTATGCAACTTACAATGGTTCCGATCCTTACCGGACACCCGGGGTTTTAAACATCATCCCGCATTTTGAGCACGGTATCGGGACTTTTCATCCTGAAAAAGGCATGTTCCAGATTACCGGGAGCCTTGTAAGTCTTGCCCGTGACCTCGGAGTGATTTTTCACTTCAGCGAGAGGGTGGAGCAAATACTGACCGACAGGAAGCGCGCGACTGGAGTTCGTACCGGAAAAAATACCTACAAAGCAGATGTTGTGATCTCGAACATGGACATTGCTCCTAGCTACCGCCAGCTGCTGCCCGGCCATAAAGCACCCGAACGAATTCTCAGACAGGAACGTTCGAGTTCAGCACTGATCTTTTACTGGGGGATACAAAGATCATTTCCGGAACTGGGATTACACAATATTTTCTTCAGCAATAACTATCAGAAAGAATTCAGGGATATTTTCAATAATGTAACTCCTGCAGTTGATCCTACTGTTTATGTGAATATTACTTCCAAAGATGTTCCCGGCGATGCTCCGGAAGGTTGCGAAAATTGGTTTGTTATGGTGAATGTACCACGTCACACCGGCCAAAATTGGAAAGAGATTATACCCGTTTACAGGCAGGAGATCATTAATAAATTAACCCGCATCCTTCAGGTTGAACTTTGTGAACTTATTGAAAATGAAAGCACTTTAACACCCTTTGATATTGAAATCAGGACTTCCTCCATGGGTGGCTCACTGTATGGTGCCAGTTCCAATAACCGTTTTGCGGCATTTTTACGACATGCAAATAAAAGTAACCGGATTGGCAATCTTTACTTTTGTGGGGGCAGTGTACACCCGGGTGGAGGAATTCCTCTATGTTTGTTGTCAGCAAAAATAGTATCAGAATTATGTCCAAATTCATCTTAAATTTTTTAAACAACCGTTTCAGGTTAAGTCTTTTCCTGCTTACCGCCATATATACAGTTGGAATTGTCACAGTATTGCTTGGTTATGCTGACAGTTTGATGGAACTTACTCCATACAACCTTATATTTGCTTCTGCTGTCCTGCTATACAATGCCGAAGGTTACGGAAGGAAATTCCTGATTTGGTTTTCGGTGATTGCTGTGGCCGGCTATTTGATTGAACTTCTGGGAATCATTACAGGACTGATCTTTGGCAGCTATTCCTATGGTGCAGGTCTTGGTTTTAAACTGTTTGATGTTCCGGTAATCATCGGTGCCAATTGGGCTGTGCTTGTGTTTGCCACTGCGGCGCTTATCCAACATGTTTTATGGCCCCGGTGGCTGAAATCTGCAGTTGCTGCTACGCTTATGGTGGCTTACGACATCTTGCTTGAGCCTGTTGCCATCCGTTACGATTTTTGGACCTGGGCCGGAGGCTCAATTCCGATACAAAATTACATTGCCTGGTGGATCATAGCATTTACAATGCTGATGTGTGCGTTTTACTTTGTCAATAATCTTAAAAACAGGATTGCAGTTTATGTAATTGGCATACAAACACTCTTCTTTGCCGTCATTCATATGTCGAGCCTTTAATCCAGTCCATATCCCTGCAAAAACAGAGCAGGGATATGACAGGAATTTTTTGATTTGCGCACCAAAAAACACATATAGCTCTGCGATTGAATGGAATTAATAGCTTTGAGGAGTTTCTTACTCAATCATATTCCTTGAGAATATCCTTCACTCCATCCGGAGAAACACGACCAAAGGTTTTGTCGCCAATGAGTACCACGGGCGCAAGTCCGCAGGCACCTACACAACGCAGGCAACTCAGCGAGAATTTTCCATCGGGTGTGGTTTCACCAACCTTAATGTTCAGGCGTTTTTTAAATTCATCCAGCACTTTTTCAGCACCTCTCACATAACAGGCTGTGCCTGTGCAGATGGAGATGGGATGCATTCCCCGTGGAATCATGGTAAAGAAGGAGTAAAAAGTAACAACTCCATAGACTTTTGCAACCGAAACATTCAGTTCCCTTGCAACTACTTCCTGCACTTCGGCTGGAAGATAACCAAAAATACCCTGTGCTTTATGCAGGACATTGATAAGTTCACCAGGCTTGTTATTAAAGTCCCTGCAAACCTGCTTCAATTGATCAACATCCTTTTCCTTGAGTTTTATCTTTATTGATGTCATTTTAGTTCGGATTGAAAATTGATAATTATTTACGATTGGCGATTTCCGATTTTGGATTTCACTGGATTTTTTTCTTTCCTATTCCTCAATTTCAATTGGTTTCCTGCTTTTATCAAAATAAACGGTATGTAGGAGATGATGCGATTTTTCGCCAAGCGGTTTACCTAAATAGTCTTCATACAATTTGGCTACAGACGGATTTTCATGCGATTTTCTGATAGGTTTACCGGCATCTTCTTCGTAAATAGCTTTTTGCCTTGCTTTCAGGATTGTGGAGTTGCCATGGTGCAGGGGTTGTCCGCCACCACCGATACATCCTCCCGGGCATGCCATAATTTCGATGGCATGATACTGGCTTTTTCCTTCACGGATATCGTCCAGCAGCTTTCGGGCATTTCCAAGACCATGTGCAATACCGATATTTAATTCCAGTCCGTTGAAATCAATCCTGGCTGAACGAATGCCTTCCATTCCGCGAAGCTGTTCAAAATCAACTTTTTCTAATTTTTTCCCTGTTTGAAGTTCGTAGGCTGTTCTCACGGCTGCCTCGATCACACCTCCGGTGGTTCCGAAGATTACTGCCGCGCCGGTCGATTCGCCCAGTGGCCGGTCAAATTCTTCCTCGTTCAACTTGTTGAAGCTGATGTTGGCACGTTTGATGAGGTTGGCCAACTCGCGGGTCGAAAGAGCATAATCCACATCAGGATTGCCATTCACGCTGAATTCTTCGCGGGTGCACTCATATTTCTTAGCCACGCAGGGCATGATGGAGACAACCACGAGATTTTCACGTCGCACTCCGATTTTGTCGGCAAAATAACTTTTTGCGATCGAACCAAACATTTGCTGCGGAGAACGTGCTGTGGAGGGGATGTCAATCATGTCGGGGAAATGGTGTTCGAAAAAGTTCACCCAGCCAGGGCAACAGGAGGTTAGCATTGGCAACTTAACTTCCTTGTTGCCGTTGAGGTATTTGGTCAGGCGGTCGAGCAATTCGGCACCTTCTTCCATGATGGTAAGGTCGGCGGCAAAATCAGTATCAAAGACGTAGTTGAAACCAAGGCGGCGCAAGGCAGCCACCATTTTCCCGGTGACCAGTGTTCCGGGTTCCAATCCGAATTCTTCTCCCAGCGCTGCTCTCACTGCCGGGGCTGTCTGGACAATAACGGTTTTTGCCGGATCTGCAAGCAGGCGTATCACCTGATTGGTATGGTCTACTTCTGTCAGTGCACCGGTAGGGCATACTGCAACACATTGTCCACAATAGGTACATTCGCTGTGATCGAGGTTACGCTCGAAAGCAGGAGCAACAACCGACATAAATCCACGGTTGATCGCTGAAAGGACTCCAACGGTTTGAACATCGTTGCACATAGTTTCACAACGGCGGCACATGATACATTTATCCACATCGCGTAAAATGGCCGGTGAGGTATCTTCTTTATATGTACTTTGCTCTCCTTTGTATGGTATCTCTCTGATGCCCATCCTGATGGCAATATTTTGCAAATCGCAATGACCGGCCTTGGGGCAAACAAGGCATTCAGAAGGATGATCAGAAAGGATCAGTTCCATGACCGTTTTTCGTGCATTAAGTACACGAATGTTATGGGTTTGCACCTCCATACCTTCAGAACATTCGGTTGCACAGGCAGGTGCAAGGTTGCGGCGGCCCTTCACATCAACAACACAAATACGGCAGCCGCCGGGTTTATGTTCAATTCCCATATCGCCCAAATGCATGTAGCACAAGGTGGGAATGTCAATATCTATCTGCCGTGCTGCCTGCAGGATCGTAGTACCAGGTTCCACTTCAACGATGTTGTTATCAATATTCACTTTTATTTTTTCCATTTTTCTTCCTCCTCAATTAATTCACTGCAATTGCGTCGAATTTACATTTTTCAAAACATGCACCACATTTAATGCAAAGGGTTTGATCAATAAAGTGTACCTGCTTGCGCTCACCACTTATACAGTTTACCGGGCAATTACGGGAACAGGCTGTGCATCCCACACAATTATCCGGTATTACTTCATACCGCAATAATGCCTTGCACTGGCCCGAGGGGCATTTGTGATCCACAACATGAGCGATATACTCATCCCGGAAGTTTTCCATGGTTGATAAAACAGGATTTGGTGAAGTCTGACCCAGTCCACAAAGCGAGGTATCCTTGATCACAATACTCAAATTACGCAATTTATCGAGGTCTTCCATTGTAGCTTTACCCTGGGTGATGGTTTCAAGCATTTCATACAGGCGTTTGTTTCCTATCCGGCATGGTGAGCACTTTCCACAACTTTCTTCCACAGTAAAATCGAGGTAAAATTTTGCAACAGCTACCATGCAGTCGTCTTCGTCCATCACGATCATGCCGCCCGAACCCATCATTGAGCCACTGGCAAGCAAATTGTCGAAATCAATGGGTGTATCAAGATGCCTTTCGGTCAGGCAACCGCCTGAAGGACCGCCTGTTTGTACAGCTTTGAATTTCTTACCGTTCTTAATACCGCCTCCGATCTCGAAGATTACTTCCCGCAGCGTGGTTCCCATCGGAACCTCGATCAAACCAACATTGTTGATTTTTCCGGCCAGCGCAAAAACTTTTGTTCCCTTGGACCTCTCTGTACCAATGCCGGAAAACCATTTTGCTCCTTTATTAAATATAGCCGGAATATTAGCAAAAGTCTCCACATTATTCACATTAGTGGGTTTTCCAAGGTATCCACTTACTGAAGGGAACGGCGGTTTGAATGTCGGTTCACCACGGTGGCCTTCCATCGAATGGATCAGGGCTGTTTCTTCACCACAAACAAAGGCGCCTGCACCATAACGGATTTCTACGTCAAAATTGAAGTTGCTTCCCAGAATGTCATCTCCAAGCAATCCGTATTCGCGTGCCTGCCGGATGGCAATTTTCAACCTCTCGATAGCCAGCGGGTATTCGGCCCGAATGTAAACAAGCCCTTTGGAGGCTCCGATGCAGTAGCCGCAAATAGCCATGGCTTCGAGCACACTGTGCGGGTCGCCTTCCAGTATGCTTCGATCCATGAATGCACCGGGATCACCCTCGTCGGCGTTGCAGACAACGTATTTCTGATCAGCATGCACCTTGCTGGTTATTTGCCATTTTAAGCCGGTTGGGAACCCTCCGCCACCACGTCCGCGAAGACCTGAATCCATGACTTCCTTGATTGCCTGCTCGGGAGTCATTTCTGAAAGCACTTTACCGAGTGCTTCATAGCCATCACAGCCAATGTATTCGTTGATGTCTTCAGGATCTATAAAACCACAATTTCGCAGGGCAATGCGTAATTGTTTCTGATAAACGCCCATTTCTTTTGCATCGCTAATGCGTTTTTGTGTTATGGGATCGGTAAACAGCAATCGTTCAACCCTTCGTCCTTGGACCACATGTTCATTAATAATATCATTGGCATCACCGGGTTTAACTTTTGTGTATAAAGTGTTGCCCGGGATTACTTTTACAATAGGTCCATGACCGCAGAAACCAAAACAGGCTGTGCTAACCACCTGCACTTCATCTGCCAGTTCCCGGAGTGTTATTTCATGTTGCAGGTTATTTAGTAACTGCTCGCTTTCTGAAGCGTGACAACTTGTTCCTGAACACACCAGCAAATAAGTCTTGTAATTTGTCATGCTAAATTCCTCCGTTAATTATTCAATGGTTTGGTAATTGACAGGAATAATGCCTTCCGGCAATATTCCTTTCTTAATATACTTTTCGATAATATCGTCGGCTTTTTTAACATCGACATAGCCTAAAACAACCGGCTCTTTGCCGGGGATTGTCACTTCAATGGTTGGCTCTGCATAGCAGTAACCCATACATCCGGTTTGAATAACATCAGCATCAATACCTCTTTTGCTGAAAGCGGCCATCATGAAATCTTTAACATCTTTTGCACCGGATGCAATGCCGCAGGTAGCCATTGCCACTTTCACCTTAACTTTTTGATCAAAATTTCCACCCTCTTTTTGCAGATTGATTTTCGACCGAACTTCTTCTTTCCTTTTTTTAAGATCGGCGAGTGTCTTGATTTTTGTCATATTTTTTCTCCGTTTGGTTATTTTTACATGGAATGATAATATTATACTCAAATAGGAACTAATAATAAAATGATCCGGATTAAGTCAGTTCAGTGTCAAAGTTTCCTGTAAGATAACTGTAAAAGATTACTTTTCATACACTTTCCCTTAGCTTACTAAATTATTATTAAATGTATAAATCCGATTGCTGAATACAAAGACAATGAATAATTTCGCTGCAAAGATAGATACTCCAATCATGCCAAACAAATTTTATTGTTATTTTTTTCACATTGTTAATAATTTAACAGATAATTATTCAATAAATTAAATTCAAGGTTTCCTGGATAGTCCTGTGTTCATAAAAACCAAAGATTTGTCAACTCCGGAAAGGCCATTCCATAAAAAGTACCAGTGACCTTATAACCAGTGTTTTGCAACCAGTTTAATGATGGTTGTTCTTGAGCAGAAAGAAAAGCAGTTTATTCCGGACTCAAAATTAAAAGGGTCAAAAACTTAAACGGCCTGAGATACTTATTACGTTGGCGTTGTACTTTTCACTTTCCGAGATCTTATTGTTCTCATCAATCCCGGTAACCTTAGTGGTCGAAATACGCTGTAATTCCATGGCAACAGAAAAACCATGCCGGATTGGAAAAATAAGATCACCAAAGAAAATGGAATTTTTTTCCCATGCATTGATGGTAAAAGCAGCACTGTTGTTTTTATCAAAGCCATAGCCTGCCGAAACATGGAACCAGTCCCTTATTTTGGAGAAAGCGTTTAGCCAGCATCCTATACTTTTGCGATCGTATTCGGTCACCTTTTCGTTTGCCACGGAATAATAATGATTGCCTGAGATACTGAAAATGTTTGCATTATTAAGGTTCGTTCCGGTTGAGAATTCACCCAATAACGAAAAAAATTGATGTACCGGAAGATTAAAGTCGAAACAAAAGCCCGAAGCTATCACAGTGAACTCCTTGGTATTTGCCGGATTTATGAATGCTGTTTCCAGAAACTGGCCGTTCATGAATGATACTCCTACAATATATTTTTTCACTATCGTACCAGATAAACGACCCTGGAACATAGGTATGGCTTTCAGATTATCCTTTCCAAGCCCGGATTCTTCTCTGGCAGTTTCGCCAATAGATAACTGAATCATTGGTGAAAACCTGTCATGATCCATTTTATAGCTGAGTTGAATCTGTGCGCGACGGAATCCCCTGTTGCCTCCGTACCATAAATTTGAGTTGGTATTATTTGTATTTGGGTTATTTAGTGAAAACAAATCCCATTGCTGTCCTAGCCGGGCTTCGAAATTGTTTTTCGCCACTGAAGCATAAGCCTGCCTGATCCGTGGTTTTACATTAGCATCAAAAGCATTTGTAAAGAAATCAATTTCAATCAGCCCGCTTACTTTTATTTCTTCGCCAACGATGCCGCGTAATCCAAAACGACTGTGCTGGGCAGTAAATCCTAAAGCATGCTGGTCGATTCCGGAAGCAATTTGTGGTGCTGCCAGGCTTTGACTTCCAAAGGAAATAACTCCCTTATTGGCATAAAACATGTCTCCTTTAATAAATCCATAAAGTTTAAGATCCAGTTTTTTGTCTGCTTCTTTTGTTTCAGTTTTCACTTGTGCAGACAGGGGTTGCATCAGCAAAAGAATTCCCAGGCATGAATTAAGTACGCGTTTTTTTACCATGTCATTCATTTTTAATAGGTTAATAATGCAAAAACACCACTTTGATTAGGAGTCCAAAACTAATCTTTTTATTCATACGGGAAATTACATATAAGCATTATACGGCGCGTTCGGTTCAAGCCAGAGTCCCTGATATCAGATATATAAGATTAAAAAGTAAAGGAGAAATACGATGACCTTCCAATCGCATTTCTCCCTTGTTTTTCTACCTTAGACTCATCAATTACACAGCAGTGACTATGAATTGAGCAAATTATTGTTTGAAATTTTGAGATCTTATTCGCTTGTGTAATACAGTAATTATTTGTTTTAGAAATTTTTAAACGATTTCTTGCCTGCAAAAACCGATGCTTTGCCTAATTCATGCTCAATACGCATTAACTGGTTAAACTTTTCAACGCGTTCGCCACGACAGGCGCTTCCTGTTTTGAGATGTCCTGCATTCACGGCTACTGTAAGATCAGCAATAAAACTATCAACTGTTTCTCCGCTCCGGTGCGAAACAAAACAGTTGTAGCTGTTTCTATATGCTAATTCAATAGTTTCCAGTGTTTCAGTAACGGTTCCAATCTGGTTAAGCTTGATAAGGACTGAGTTGGCGACTCCCTTGGTAATGCCTTCAGCCAATATCTTTTTGTTGGTGCAGAATATATCATCTCCAACAATTTCAATCTTGTTACCAAGCACTTTGGTAAGGTTTTGCCAGCCATTCCAGTCGTTTTCGGCAAGGCCATCTTCGAGCGAAACAATCGGATACTGCCTGACCCAGTTATCCCAGAGTTTTATCATTTCGTCGCTTGTGAGGAATTTTCCGGTACTCTTAAACATTTTGTATTTTCCGTTTTCCCAAAGTTCGCTGGCTGCAGGATCGAGGCAGATACTTACCTCATCGCCCGGTTTATAACCGGCCTTAAGAATAGCTTCAAGAATTACTTCAACAGCTTCTTCGTTTGATTTCAGATCGGGAGCAAACCCACCTTCGTCTCCGACGCCGGTGGCATATCCTTTACTCTTCAACACCGATTTGAGGGCATGAAACACTTCAGCACCTATACGGATGGATTCAGTGAATGATTCAGCACCATGAGGTGCAATCATAAACTCTTGAAAATCAACGTTATTATCTGCATGCTTGCCTCCATTTATGATGTTCATGCAGGGGACGGGGAGCAGATGGGCATTACTGCCGCCAAGATACTGATAAAGAGGGATTCCGGCGCTCATCGACTCGGCCCGGGCATACGCCATTGACACTCCTAGTATGGCATTTGCTCCAAGTTTGGATTTGTTGTGTGTGCCATCCAGATTGATCATAAAATAATCAAGTTCGCGCTGGTTCACAAAACATTTGCCTTCAATCTCTTCAGAGATAATTTTATTCACATTTTTGACAGCTTTCATTACGCCTTTGCCGCCATAACGCGATTTATCTCCGTCGCGTAATTCTGTTGCCTCGCGCTCGCCTGTTGAAGCTCCACTCGGAACCATTGCACGGCCCATTGCGCCATCTTCGAGTTCTAAATTTACTTCAACGGTTGGGTTACCACGTGAATCAAGAATTTCGAGTGCGCTTACTTTCTGAATTTTCATAATCTGTTCAACTTATTGGTTTGTAATTATTTAACTTATTATTAAGATTTTATAAAGTCTATAAAACCAGAGTGCAAAGGTACATAAATATTGATCTTCAGGTTAGGCAGCAAAGCAACCATGTTAATTCTTACCTGGTTCAACTGAAAGAATCATTGCATAACACATGGATCACTAACCCTCATTTATACAACAAAGTTGTTGCAGACCGAAACTGATGAATGTCATTTTTTATGCAAAGATGTTTATATTACTTCGCTACCTGTAATTAACCCTAAATACTGACCGATGGATACTGAACTCGGTATGCTTGTGATTACAGCGGCTGCAATTGGTTTTATTCATACCCTGATCGGCCCTGACCATTATATACCCTTTATCATGATGGCAAAAGCCGGAAAGTGGTCATTCCGCAGAACTTTAATAATTACGGTATGGTGCGGGTTGGGCCATGTAGCAGGTTCCATTGCCCTCGGTTTTATTGGTATTGCAGGTGGCATTGCCCTTGGCAGGCTTGAGTTTATTGAGTCGTTCAGGGGCGAAATAGCGATTTGGTTTCTTATTGCATTTGGCTTGATATATATGGTATGGGGGCTGAAAAAAGCATGGTCAGATACTACTCATATCCATCGGCATATTCACGATGATGCAACCATTCACATGCATGATCATGCTCATCGAGGTTCGCATGCACATGTGCATGAGTATGCAGGCAAAAAAAAATCCATCACCCCCTGGGTGTTGTTTACACTTTTCGTGCTTGGTCCCTGTGAACCCTTGATTCCGTTGCTGATGTATCCGGCAGCCGTGCAAAGTTATGCAGGTGTATGGATTGTTAGCCTGGTGTTCTCCCTGACAACCATTGGTACAATGACAGGAATTGTTTCATTGGCTTATGCAGGCCTGAAACCGGTCAGATCCGTTGTCCTCGAAAGACATATTCATTCACTAGCTGGATTTACTTTGATGCTCAGTGGTTTAGCTATGAAATTTCTCGGATTGTAATGTTTACGGTCTTTCATTTATTACAACCATCAACAGAAGTTAATTTCTGATGGCTTTCCACATTAAATCTACTTTATTATTTGCTGCAGATTCCCATTAATCATAAAGACAACAGACAATGAAACAGAACAGACCGAAATTGGTCATCAGGAGATACGGAAAGATGATCAGTTTAGGCGTTATCAGGGATAATATCGAATTATAAATTTTACCATATGTTTATGCTTTCCACAACCTTCATGTAAGATCATTCAGGCACCTGACTATACTGGCGTTAAACAACCTGAATCATTAAAGCTACATACTATTCCACGCAAAGTTTTGGGAAGAGCTTTATTGTTTTAATCCTCTTTGCCTGAGCAATGGTTCAATTGAAGGCTCTTTACCACGGAATTTTACATATTGTTCCATACCTTGGCCCAGAGAATTTTCAGCGAGTATATGCTTTCTGAACAGTGATGCCAGGTCACGGTTGAACAAATCTCCACTTTCCCTGAAAGCATCGTATGCATCGGCATCGAGTATGCCTGCCCACAGGTACACATAATACCCGGCAGCATATCCCGGACCAAAAATGTGATTAAAATAAGTGATGCGGTATCTCGGAATAATTTCGTCAATTAGTCCAATCCGCTTCATAGAAGCATTTTCTATGGCCCTGATATCAAGATCACCGCTCACATCCATGGTATGCAGATCCATATCCAGGATGGCAGCAGCCACATATTCAACGGTATTGAAGCCCTGGTTGAAATGAGTACTTTTCTTTAGTTTGCTGATCAGTTCATCTGGCATAGGTTCTCTGGTTTCGTTATGCAAGGCATACGTTCTAAGCATTTCAGGCTCACCAGCCCAATTTTCGAGCACCTGTGAAGGCAACTCCACAAAGTCGCGCGGAACATCACGGCTGGTACGACGGTATAGGCCATCGGCAAACAGGTTGTGAAGCCCATGCCCAAACTCATGAAAATAAGTAGTCACCTCATCCCATGTCCACATAGCAGGTTTGTCGCCCACGGGACGGGCAAAATTGGTGACAATCGTTACGATCGGGTAAATCTTTTTTCCATCTTCATAACTGCCGCTGCGGAATGTACCGCACCAGGCTCCGGCACGTTTTCCAGGCCTTGGATGATTATCCATGTATAATAAACCAAGATGAGAACCGTCGTGATCAAAAATCTCATACACTTCAACTTCTTCATGATACACCGGAAGATCGAAATGCTGCCTGAAAGTCAGTCCGTAAAGCCTTTCACAAAGGTTGAAAACCCCATTCCTGACATTGTCTTTTGTAAAATAAGGCTTTAATTCATCTTCGTTGAGATCATACTTTTTCTTACGAAGTTTCTCAGCGTAGTACCACCAATCCCAGGATGCAAGTCCAAAATTGCCTCCTTCACGGTCAATGATAGCCTGCATCTCATCACGTTCCTTTTTGGCGATTTTTAGTGCCGGCTCCCATATCTCGTAAAGAAACCGGTACACATTTTCAGGATTCTCCGCCATATTGTCGCTGGTTGAATATGCTGCAAAGTTGCTGTAGCCCAACAACTTTGATCGTTCGTCGCGCAACTTCAGCAACTCCGCAAACAAAACCTTGTTATCGTGTTCATTATCGTTGTCGCCACGCATAAAATAGCCACGGTAAAGCTTTTCACGAAGATCTCGGCGTTCGGAATATTGCAGAAAAGGTATCCAGCTTGGTTTCTGAAGTGTAAATACCCATTTACCTTCCATATCTGCCCGTTTGGCTTCTTCGGCTGCTGCCGAAATCACTTCTTCAGGTAAACCGGCCAGGTCGCTGTTGTTTTCGATAATCAAACGGAAATTATTGGTTTCGGCCAGAATGTTTTCGCCAAGCTGCAGAGAAATTACCGACAAGCGTTCGTTGATCTCTTTTAATCGCTCCTTTTGTGCGGGTGGTAGTGCAGCACCATTGCGGGCAAAGTCATCATAGATTTTTTCAACCAAACGCATTTGTTCAATATCAAGGTTCAGGTTGTGGCGGTTATCATTGACACTTCTGATCTTTTCAAACAACTGCCCGTTCAACCGGATAGAATTATTATGAGCTGAAAGTAATGGTGTCAGCTCACGTGCTATTGCCTGCATGTTTGGATTTGTGTTGGCACCATTGAGTCGGAAAAATACTCCGTTTACTTTACGAAGCAATTCACCGGCATTATCAAAGGCAACCATTGTATTCATAAAATCTGGCGGTTCCTGGTTATTGATAATGGCATCAATTTCAGTTTTTTCCTGTATCATTCCTTCCCTGAAAGCAGGCATATAATGTTCCTCCTGAATCAGATGAAAAGGAGGAACATCGAAAGGAGTGTTGTAATCGGAAAGAAAAGGATTTTTCATTTCAACCTGTTGTTTGCATCCGGCCAGCATTGTGCCAACCAGCAGAGAGACCATGATGATTTTTTTCATAAAAAGTGCATTTTGAGTTAATTAAAGAAATATTGAAATGTAAAAAATTGACAGGCATCACCATCGTCGTTACACAAAGACTAACACCGTTGATGTCTGTAAACATGTTCATTATGCTGTTATGCAGGGTTATTATTGACCAATTGACTAATATTCACAAAAATATAAAAACTATCCGGATTAAGAAAAGAGTCATCGTGACACATTGCCACGGAGCGAAAGATAAACGTTGCGACCGGGAGCTGGAATACCAGATGCATACGGCCAGTAATGTTTGTTCGTAATATTCTCAATACCAGCATTTAATTGTAGTTCCGGCAGTATTTGGTATGCCACTTTCAGATTCAGTATGAACCAGGCCAGACTGCCTTCTTCAGTGTAAATAAAAATTTTCGCCTGCTCCGACGGGTCAAGATCGTCCCACTTTTTTGCTGCATTGTATACTAACGATGCTTCGATGCGTGTGCGTTTTCCTGAATAATCTAATGTTGTGGCACCAAAAATGGGAGGAATATGATTCAGGGGTATATTTCCTTCATTACCCTTTTCTCGACCATATGTATATGTAAACGAACTACTTATACTAAAATCCTTATTTAAATTGAAACGAAGATCTGCAAAAACTCCTGCAATTTCTCCTTGGCCAGCGTTCACAATAGCCTGCACCTTGCTTAACTCTCCGTTATAAATCATAGAATCCTGTCCCAGGTACTGAAAGTTTCTGCGCACCATAACATCAAACAGCCAGGTATGAAACAGGTTAACTTCCAAGCGTAGCAAATCTGCTCCAGTGTAAATAATACCAAATTCACTGTTAAGGGTATATTCAGGCCTCAATCCAGGATTGGGAACCACGACATTGCCAGGTTCTGATTCAAAAATCTTTCCTGCATCATCAAGATTTGGTGAACGAAAACCCGTTGACAGATTGGCATTCAACTGTAGAGCTTTTGACGGATGCATTGTTAATCCAAGGCTTCCATTCAAGAATCCGGTATTGAGATCAATCATGCGGAAAGGAAAATGATAAAACATCGTATCTATCAGCGTTGAATGAAGCAATACATAGCTATATCGCACACCGGTATTCATTACGAGATGTTCGTTAAGAGGTTTTTTCAGAAATCCGTATGCCGCCAGACTGCCATAATGATTTTGCCCGTCAGGATAGCGGGTAGAAGCAGGTGACTTATGACCGGAAAGTATATGAAGCGTCGAGGCGAGCGAATGCACACGATTATAATAACCCTCAAAACCATAAAATATTTTTGTTGCACCTGGCGATTTTTCAAAGTCAGCGTTCAGGATAAATGCATGCACTTTCTCAGTCCGGCTGGTTCTCTGCAAATCATTAAGTTTACGGTCATGCCGGCTTTCTTCGCTGAACTGGTAGGATATTGTTATTTTGGTGTTATCGAAGATTCTGTTTTCACCTAACAGCCTGAGCTGAAGATTGTGCATCATCCACTTTTGTGGTCCGTAATACCATTCAGCGTAACGCAGTTTACCCTGCCTGTACTCGATCAAACGGTCATAACGAGGAATATCTGATGTTGCGGAGTACTGAAATCCATAAACAAGGTCGGCATTTTCTCCGGGTCGGTACCTGATTTTTTGTGCTATATTCCACTGACTGTATCCGGAGGGTACAAGAACATTCGCATCCGGATTGACCATGATGCTGTCATGTGTACCTGTAAAAAAAACATATTCAAACCGTTTTCCCTGGTCAGGGAATCTGCTACTGCGATTACTTCCGGTTTGTAGATCACCGAAATCGCTAATGGTGAAGGAAGTGGCGCTTCCCCATTTTTTTACTCCCGCTTTGATCAGTATTCCGGCGGTTTTTTCATTGTTGGCCGAACTGTAACGTACCATTGGTTTTACGCGGTAAACTAACGTATCGTCAATGGCAAGACGTGGTTGTACTGTATTAAAGATCATGACTCCTCCCATGGCATCGCTGCCATAGATTACCGAGCCAGGGCCGAAATGTACCTCAGTATTTTCAATAAAATTGGGATCAAGCGAAATGACGTTCTGCAAATTTCCACTACGGTAGATCGCGTTATTCATCCGAATCCCATCTACAACCAGTAATACCGAATTGGCTGCAAATCCTCTCAGCATTGGGCTTCCACCGCCAAGCTGACTCTTCTGAACAAAGACTTCCCGGGTGCAGGCAATCAGATCAGCAGCAGTCTGTGGATTCTGAAAAGCTATTTCGCGTGCAGGTATTAATGTAATCCTTACAGGAACATCTTCCCTGCGTTGTTCCCACCGGTGAGCACTTACAGTAAGCTGCCCGAGATCATAAGCACGAAGCGACAACAGTACCTGGTGGCGGTTAAGCTTTATTTCAGCATAGGTTAAACTTAGCTCCTGGAACGATGCATGCTGAAAAACAAGTGTGTCGCCAGGATTCAGATCCTTCATTTTCACATCACCATAACGGTTCGTGAAACCAACATTCTTTTGTGATTGGTTATACACCATCACAAGATCAACAGGTTGCAGATCAGAACGATCAAGTACGCGGATAGTTTGTCCCCAAAGTTGACAGGTAAGTAAAATAGCTGTAAAGGTAACAAGCAGTTTCATGAGTACCGGGATTTGGAATGCAAAGATAACTCTGATTGAAATAGCCACAAGCAACAATCACACTGGTACTACCTGACGGAAGCATGCATGATACCACCAAATGATAATATTTGCAGGGGCTTACCGTTAATGCTTCATCAGATTCAAGTTCTTACTTATTCCTGCTACGTGAAAAAGCTTTTACTTCTTTCCCTGATATGTTTATTGTTTGTTTTTCACCCTGTCTCCAACAAGGCGCAGACAGGAGGAAAGTCCACATTCAAATTCCTGAGCCTGCCCTCTTCACCACGAATTGTTTCCATGGGAGGCGATTTCCTCGCCATCAAAGATGCCGATATCAACCTTGCACTCAGCAACCCTTCGCTGATCGTACCTGAATTAAACAATCTGCTTTCACTGAATTTCGTTGATTATTTCGCTGATATCAACTATGGTTTTGTTTCTTACGGGCGCAGTTTTGAAAAAGCCGGAACTTTTGTGGGTTCAGTTCAATATATTGATTATGGAGAATTTAAATATGCCAGCGAAACAGGCGAAACATCCGGAAATTTCAAGGCAGGCGAAACAGCGTTGATCATTGGCTGGGGCAGACAACTCGATTCGTTGTTCAGCATTGGAGCCAACTTCAAGACTGTTTTTTCTGCGCTTGAATCTTATAACTCTTTCGGACTGGCAGTAGACGTGGCCGGAACTTACCAAAACAAGCATGGCCTTGTGGTGTCCCTTCTGGCACGCAATATCGGTGCCCAGTTCATCACTTATGATAATGAGAGCGGTGAGTCCCTTCCTTTTGACCTGCAAATCGGACTTTCAAAAAAATTGCAGCACATGCCATTCAGGTATTCAATATTGCTGACACACCTTCATAAATGGGATCTTACTTACGACGATCCCACAAAGCTTAAAATTGATCCTTTTACCGGAGAAAAGATCAAAGACGATAAGTTTATGGATTTCATTGATAAAAGTATGCGGCATGTGGTGGTTGGAATCGAATTTATTCCTACCCGCAATTTCAGTGTCAGATTGGGTTACGACTACCGACAACGACAGGAATTAAAAGTAGACTCAAAAGTGTCCACTGTCGGATTTTCATGGGGTCTGGGATTACGTATCTCGAAATTCCAGTTCAATTACGCACGAAAAGCATATCACCTGGCCGGATCACCCAATTTCATCAGCATCAGTACCAATTTGTCAGAATTTTTATGAAATGTAATTGCTGCATGATTTTTATATGAACTGCAACATGGTTCCAAAATATTGTTCACTTGTTATTGAATAAAAGGCATATATTTCCAGTTACATAACTTCATGATGAAAATTGTGATTGACAGCAAGGCAGGTTATTGTTTCGGTGTGAAAAATGCTATCTGTAAGGCAGAAGCCATGCTTGAAGAAGATGAATACCTGTATTGCTTAGGGCATATCGTCCATAACGGTGAAGAAGTAAACCGTTTGTCGGAAATAGGTTTGAAAGTAATTGATCATGTGCAATTTAGCACTCTTAAGAACTGTAAAGTGCTGATACGGGCGCATGGAGAACCCCCCGCAACATACGAAATCGCTTACAGGAATAATATTACCCTGATTGATGCCACATGCCCTATTGTCAGGCATTTACAAAAAAATATCAGGGAACGTAACAACATATCGGAGGAATCCAACAGCCAGGTGGTTATATACGGAAAAAAGGATCATCCGGAGGTAATTGGCCTTGCCGGCCATGCAGGCTGCGAAGCACTGGTGGTTTGGTCACAGGAAGACATCCTGAAAATCAATCCCTTGAAAGAAGTGCATCTGTATGCCCAAACTACCATGAATCCTGAAGATTTTGAAAGGATGGCCAAAGACATCAGGACTTTTCTGCAAAAACATGATCCGGCGAACAACCGGCAGGTATTTGTGCACAATACGATCTGCAGACAGGTATCCGACAGGGTTACTCATTTAAAACAATTTGCCTCTTCGCACGAAATACTGCTTTTCGTCAGTGGAAAGCAAAGTTCTAACGGAAGGTTTCTGTTCAAGGTATGCAAAGATGCAAACCCAGATTCCTACCACATTGAAAATAAGCACGATATTAACCTTATCTGGTTTTCCACGTCAAAATCGGCCGGGATTACCGGCGCTACTTCAACCCCGGTTCAGCAACTACGCGAAATCGCGGAATTTCTAAAGGAGAAGTTCACCTGAATCCGGTGCAGCATTTTTTCTGCTGGCCGGAAAAAACAACAGGCGCAACATATTGCGTCACCGGTGTGTAAAACCTTGTTGAGAGAGGTATTTTTCAGTATCTTCGATGGAAATTTCTATGTACCCGGTTCACAGTTATATGCTATCGTGCAAGTACCGGAAATCTTAGCGATGCGAAATAGTAACTACCGAAAAATACGGCGGTATAGAAAAGATCGCCCAGTAATGCATTGCGGAAAAAAGGAACAGCCGCAATATAGCTTTGCAACAATCCGCCGGCATTCATAGGATAACCAACCATTCCGGAAGCCCAAACCGCAAAATTTGTGATCATATAAAAAACCAGGGAAGAAGCCAGTGAGGCCAGGATCACGCTATGAACCTTCACATTACGCCTGAGGTAAAAACCAATGATAACCACCAATGCAAAACTTGCATATACTGCAATCATCGTTTGATGGAATCCAAGAAAGACATCGCTGACCAGCATCGCAACCATAGGAACTGCAAAAGCCAACTCTTTACGCTTCAGGTAGGTTCCCGCCAACAATGCCATCGCTGCAAGAGGAGTAAAGTTGGGTAAATGTGGGATCAAACGTAATATAACGGCCAGGACAACAAAACCGCTGATGACAAAAAACCTGGGTGTGAAAATGCTTCGGTTCATAAGATCTGATTCTTTGATTTAACTACAGAGTGCAAAAGTAAAAAAATGATTCCGACAAAAGACATTTAATGGCAGGGTAAAATTAAAAATGTAATTTCGCAATTCAGCCAATTACCAACAAACAAATGCCTGTGTATTTTTGTTCGGCCTTCAAAGCATCATTAATCAAACCATCATGAAAAATTTATTTTTCTTTTACTCACTGTCAATCCTTGTCCTTATGAATATTTCCTGCACTGACCGGCTTGAACAAGCCGACCTGATCGTTTGTAATGCAAAGATTTACATAGTTGACGATAATTTCAGCATGGTTCAGGCCATGGCAATACGAGATGGGGTTATTCTCGCTACCGGCACCGACCGCGAAATTTTTAACAGGTATGACGCAAAGAGCACATTTGACGCAGGCAAAAAGCCGATCTATCCGGGTTTCATTGATGCGCACAGCCATTTTACGGGCTACGCCACCGGTCTTCAACGAGCTTCGTTGCGTAATGCCTCTTCTTTTGATCACGTCCTTGAAATTCTGCAGCGACATGCGGCTGCTCACCCTACAGAATGGCTTGTTGGTAGAGGCTGGGATCAAAATGACTGGTCAGATAAGAATTTTCCGCTGCATTACCGGCTTTCTGAGAAATTTCCTGACATACCGGTGGTGTTGATCAGGATTGATGGTCATGCCGTCATTGTCAATGAGGAAGCCATGCGCAGGTTGGGGATTGACGATTCAAGCCGTTTTCCGGAAGGAGAAGCCATTTATCATGATGGGAAATTAAGCGGTGTTTTTCTCGAACACAGCGCCGACCGCTTCAAGGATGCCATTCCTCCGTTGAACCACCGGGAAATCATTGCTGCACTTGTTGAAGCCCAACAGAACTGTGTTGAAGCCGGATTAACTTCGGTATGCGATGCAGGCCTCGACAAAGAAACCCTGCTATTGATAGATTCTTTGCAGCAAACCGGAGACCTCGACATACGTATATATGCGATGCTCAATCCCAACGTTGAAAATATGGAGTATTTCGTTGAAAAAGGTGTTTATAAGACCTCTAAACTTACGATTCGTTCCATTAAACTGTATGCTGACGGTGCACTGGGATCGCGTGGAGCAAGGTTGCTGGAACCTTATGACGACGCTCCGGATCAACAGGGTATCTGGGTTGACGATATTCCGGTCATTCAGAAATATTGCAAAATAGCCTATGATCATGGTTATCAGATGAATATTCATGCCATAGGAGATGCTGCGGTGAGGCGTGTGTTGGATGTGTACGGTGAATTTCTGAAAGGGAAAAACGATCTGCGCTGGCGTATTGAACATACCCAGGTAGTACACCCTGCTGATATGCAAAAATTTGGCAACTACTCCATCATTCCGAGTATTCAATCCACCCATGCCACTTCCGATATGCGTTGGGCCGGACTGCGGGTAGGTGATGCACGGCTCAGGTTCAGTTATGCCCAGAAAATGCTGCTGGAGCAAAATGGCTGGTTACCTAACGGCACTGATTTCCCGATCGAAGAAATCTATCCCCTGTCGACATTTTTTGCAGCGGTATTCAGGAAAGACCATGCTGGTTATCCTGAAGGTGGGTTCCAGATGGAGAATGCATTGGATCGCACTGAGGCTTTACGCTCTATGACTATCTGGGCAGCCAGGGCCGCATTTGAGGAAAGCGAAAAAGGAAGCCTTGAAACCGGCAAAGTAGCTGATTTCGTGATGTTGGATAAGGACATCATGGAAATTCCTGAAAAAGAAATCCTGAATACACATATTCTGGGAACCTGGATTGGAGGCAAAAGGGTGGCTGGGGGAAGATAATGTCGGAATTTCTAAGTAATTAAGGTTAGTAATACCAGATCACATGTAAACATGAGCGATCATAGATATTATTATTTATTATCTTCATGCATCAAAATTTAATTCCTCTTCACAATCTGTTAACTATTCTCTGTAAGTTATAGCTGGTTCTGCTTATTTGATCCGGATTTCACAGAATCCCTTTATTTTCGGAATATTTTTCTTCTTTCCGGACAATGCTTTCCTTTTATTAATTCGCGAATATTTTTTCATTTTTTTGTTATGAAATGAATAAAGCCTTACTTTTACAAGCAAAAATATAGTGTTGAAAAAGATTAGACTAATCACTGTTGTTTTTGATACCGAAATTGCCGGATATGAGATACCTGCATTTAGAGGTGCTGTAATAAAAAAGGTTGGAATTGATAATACCTTGTTTCACAACCATTTAAAGGAAGACACTTTCTTATACAAATATCCTCTTATACAATATAAAATGTTATGGAAGAAACCAACGATCATGTGCATTGATTATGGGGTTGACGAAATCCATAAGTTTTTCGAGAAGAAAGACTGGAATTTGAAAATCAGCGATCGGTGGCTTGAAATGAGTATTGACAAACTTCAGATGAACCAGTATGTGATGCAGGTTTGGGATAAAATGTTTGATTACACTATTCAAAACTGGATTGCTCTGAATCAGGAAAATTTTCTGAAATACCAAAGGTTAGAAGCCATGACTGACAAAATTGAGTTTCTTGAAAAAACCCTGAAAGCCAATATTTTATCATTCGCCAAAGGGATTGAATGGACGGTTGACAAAGAAATAAAGTTAAAAATAAAAGACCTTATACGTCTGCGATCAGCAAAAATAAAAGGAAGGAATATGACCGGTTTTGATGCTGAATTTAGCACCAATGTGTTTATTCCCAACTATTTGGGATTAGGTAAGAGTGTTAGTTTAGGATACGGCATTGTAAGGCAAAAGCATTGGAATAACCTACCGGAAGAGCCACAACAACAAATATAAATTCATTATTTTTATGATTGACAACAAAAGAGCAGAAGTTTACCTGGCAGCGCTGCTGCACGATATCGGGAAGTTTTACCAGAGGGCGGATGAAAACAACACCAACAAATCGAAAAGGCTTTCAGAAGCAACCAGGAAACTGGAATCTGTAATCTGTCCTTCGATACATGGAAGCTATACACACAAGCATGTGCTATGGACTGCGCAGTTTTTTGAAGACTTTAAAAAACTTTTGTCAAGTTTCCTTAACGCTTTCTCCATTGACGAAATGATGCGGATTTCTTCAGCGCACCATAATCCCTGGGCTGATAACATTTTTGAAAGAATCATTCAAAAGGCTGATCATTACTCATCAGGCGCTGACAGGAGCGTAACACTGGAAGCATGGAAGGATGCTGAAGAAGAAATAGACAAAAACTGGGACTCCTTCAAAAGAATCAGGATGCGCTCAGTTTTTGAAGGCGTTGGGAAAAAGGAAGATGGTTGGAAATACAAATTGCCTTTGAAAGAGATGGTCATTGAAGAATCATATTTTCCGGTTGCAGATGATAAAACCAATCCGGATTATACTGTTCTTTGGGAGAAATTCACGCAAGATATTGAGCTGGCCAGAGCCGGAAAAATTGAAAGTTTTCTTGGTACGTTGCTTAACATTCTTGAAAAACACACTTCAAGAATTCCTGGAAGCACAATTCATTTTCCTGATGTTTCGCTTTATGACCACCTCAAGACCACTGCTGGTTTCGCAATTGCTCTTTACGACTGGCTAGAGGACAAGGAACAACTCAAGGTAGAAGCACTCAAAAACCTTTCAGATCAAAAACCTTTTTCCCTTATTGGCGCTGATTTATCGGGCATTCAAAAATTTATTTATGGTATTTCAGGCAAAGGAGCCGCCCGCAACCTGAAAGGTCGTTCATTCTATCTTCAATTGCTGGTTGATAATATCGTGAGCCGGTTACTAAAGAAACTCAATCTATTTGATGCCAACATAGTTTACAGCAGTGGAGGCGGTTTTTATATAATTGCTCCAAATAAAGCTGCTTTGCCACAACTCATCAAAGATTTTGAAAATGAAATAGCAGAACTTTTATTCAAATATCACAAAACTGATCTTTACCTGGCTATTGACTATGTACCATTTGGTGAAAAGGAATTATTCGTCAAGCTTGATAGCAGGCAGCAACCTATACATGATACCATCAGTGATGTTTGGAAAAAACTTGGAGAAAAAATAAGCCTGAAAAAAAGCCAGCGATTTAAAAACAAGCTTGTAGCTGATTTCGATTTATTCTTTACCGACACAAATGAAAAAGCCGGCTTGAGCAAAAAAGATGTAATTACTGGCGATGAACTGGAAAAGGATTATGTGCTACTTGACAGGACAGATCCGGCAAGCCATGTAAACCGCTATACCTATCAGCAGATTGAACTCGGAAAGAACTTAAAGAAAGCAGATTTCTGGATTCAATCTGATAAGGAACTGACATATTTCAAGGCAGATGCATTTGATCCAATCGGTTTGGGCATTCACAATTATTTCATATCAGAAAAAGAGCGGGATGAACAAAAACTATTTCTAAGCGCCTCAGCCGACAATATTCGCTCCATAAGGATCAATAACACTGATTTTATGGTTGATACCATTCAGGGAAGTAACAATATTCACGGTTTTACCTTTTACGGTGGCAATGATTATCCTTCTGACGGGTTTCATGAAGATTCGCCCAAAACCTTTGAGGAACTAGCCGGTATTGTATTTTCGGATGATACCAAATCGGAAAGAAAATCCGCGCCTAACCTTTCAAGAATTGGCATTTTGCGCATGGACGTTGACAATCTCGGTTCCATTTTTATTCATGGTTTTCTTCCTGAAAAAAGGTCATTTTCAAGATATAGTTCATTGAGCCGCAGCCTCGATTACTTTTTCAAAGGTTATATCAATAAAATATGGGAGTCTGACAAGAAATTTGCTGAAAACACCCAGATTATTTACTCTGGAGGAGATGATCTTTTTGTTGTCGGGAAATGGGATGTACTCACTGAGATGGCTAAGGAAATTAACCGAAAATTCCGCGACTGGACCTGCCACAACAAACTATTTACCCTTTCAGGAGGTATAGCCATTGTTCCACCGAAATTTCCTGTACTAAAGGCATCAATTCTGGCTGAGAAAGAAGAAAAAATTGCTAAGAACCACCATTACGATGTAACTGAGAAAAATGCGCTTTCGCTGTTTGGTTTTGGATTTAACTGGGATTCAGAACTCACAGAACTGAACCTGTTAAAAGTTGATATAAAGAAAAAACTACAAAGCGGAGCTTTATCACATGGATTTTCGGGTGCGGTTTATAACCTGATGGAGCAGGCGCAGTTTGACTTTTACAGCGAAGAAAACAGCTATCGCATGAAAAATTTCCAGGTAATATGGCTTGCTGCCTACAATTTAAAGCGGGCCATGCAACGGCAAACAACATCCGAAATCAAATCTTTCTTTGATGAGTGGATTAATAAAATCTTGACAGGCCGAATATCAGAACTTAATGCTTCCAGGTATCATGCTTTGCAGATACTTGCTATAGCATCGCGGCTTGCATCACTTGAAATTCGCAGCAATACTAACCATTTAAAATAAATTACCATGTCGAAACAGTATCAATCAGATTCCGGATTCAATCGTGAAAGGCAATCCGGATACCCACCCAGGCAAGAAAAACAATTCAACCTGGAAGAACATCGAACTCAAATCAAAAATTGGATCAAAAACAAAATTGACAAAGAGAGTGTCAAATTTGCCGACGGTTTTGGAGAACAAATAGCAAGGAACGGCCTAACTACTTCGCAAATTCGTATTGTTTTCGGCGAGATGAGGCGAATTCAGATGAATAAATACGTCAATGAAAAAACAGCTTTCATTCTTTTGAAACCTAAGCTTGCCTACGCTGTGAAAAGGCATGGTTCCAAGGGTTTGACTGATTTTTATATTTTCTTTGAGATTGCATATAATGAAGTGGATACCAACAACGATGCCGAGGGAAGCATCCATTTCGAGAATTTGATGAACCTCACTGAGGCTATTCTGGCATATCACAAATATTACGGAGGCAGAGAATAATCACTTTCAAAACATAAACACTTTACAATTATGAATACTCTAATTAAAAAAATTGAAATATCAGGAACAATCATTCTGAAAACCGGTTTGCACGTTGGAGGAACCAATTCGAGCATGAGCATAGGCGGAATTGACAAAGGTGTTATCAGAAACCCACTAAACAATCAACCTTACATTCCCGGAAGCTCACTGAAAGGCAAAATGCGCGCTCTGCTTCAGGTTAGCCGGGGCGAAATAAAGGTGTCAACACGCCCTATGGGTAAGGATATATTTAATGTATCAACCGACGACAAACTCGATGCATTACTTTTTGGTAATGCTACAGGAAATGAAAAGCAGCATCCCTCGCGGCTTATTGTACGCGATGCTTTTTTGTTGGACGCCGAAGAACTTGCAAAAAAGACTGAGATTCCTTACACAGAAGGCAAAACTGAGGTTGTTATTGACAGAATAACTTCCGCTGCCTCACCCCGCCAGATCGAACGAGTGCCAGCCGGTGCAAAATTCAGCTTCAATATGGTTTTGAATATCTGGGATCAAGATGACAAAAACATTAACCTGCTTGATACTGTTTTCAAATGTCTTGAGTTGCTTAAAGATGATTATCTGGGAGGCAGTGGTTCGAGAGGCTACGGGCAACTGGCTTTTGAAATTACAGACATTCTCGAAAAATCAACGGAAACCTATTATGGCAACCTTGAGGCTAAACCTAAATCGCTCAAAGAAAAGTATGTTGATTACATCAATAAATTAAAGGAATAAGATGCAGGCAGAGGCTATTAAACTCCGATTTGTTTCACCCCTGCACTTGGGCAGAGGGCTGGAAACCGATTACGGCAAAACCGAAACCGTTTTACATTCCGACACCCTGAAATCAGCACTCTACGCCCTGGGTATTCAACTTTTTCCTGATTGGGAAAAGACTCCTGCTTTGTTTTTCGATGCTTTCAGCATTTCTTCATGTTTTCCTTTTGCCGGCAGCGAATACTTCTTTCCAAAACCTTTTCTGAAAAGAAAACTGGAATTCTCAGCAAGCAGCGAACATCTGCAAGCAAAAAAAAGCAAGCGAATTGATTTTCTATCAAAAACTGTTTTTGAGAAATTCATTAAGCAAGAGATAATCCAGATTGACGAAAAGTGTCTTTCGCCTGACGGTAGTTTTGTGTTTGAAAACAGCGGAAATTCAAAGGTGATATTCAAAACTGAAGTACAGCAAAGGGTAACTGTACCTGCAGAAGGTAGCTCTGAAACCAACACTTATTATGTTGATCGGCTATTTATTAATGCAGATTGCGGATTATTTTTCCTGGCACAATTTCACAACGAAACCATAAGAAACCAGGTAATTGCCGTATTGAAACTATTGGGAGATCAGGGCGTAGGAACCGACAAATCCGTTGGCAACGGACAATTTATATTCGATCAGCAGAAAGATGTGGAAAAACTTACTATTGAAACCGGCACATCTCTTAAACGTT
Source organism: uncultured Bacteroidales bacterium (assembly GCA_964419945.1). Classification (GTDB taxonomy): domain Bacteria; phylum Bacteroidota; class Bacteroidia; order Bacteroidales; family JAAYJT01; genus JAAYJT01. Next base: position 35,368 of record CAYQRU010000012.1, read on the forward strand.
GGATTGCTCTTGGGCTTTACCTTCCGGAAAAATCATCATTTGAAAAGTTCGACCTCAACAGCAGTACCTGGCAACTGATCAAACGTGGTGGCTATATGGGCGGATCAAGAGATTTCTCTTTTCTCGGGATCAGGAAGAAGAACATATTTATGTTCAGCGAAGCCAGCGTTTTTGTAAGCAATGAAGAACCGGCAGGGAAACTGATTGATCTAAAACCCGATTGGGACAAACCCATGCATCCCGTTTTGAGAGATGGCAGGCCTTTGTTTTTAGCCGTTTAGCACCCAAAAATCCTAGTAATTATGAGTAAAGCAACAATAACTGCCCTTACACCGGTACATATTGGCAATGGTGTAACTTACAACCGCGACATTGATTTTGTTGTGGACAACCATAAAGTATTTTTTATTGATCCCGCAAAAGTACTCGGTGTGCTTGGCGGCAAAGAATACGTTCAACAATGGACGCAACAGATTCTCTCCGGCACTCCACTGCTTGATTTTCTGCGCAAAAACCGTGGCTTATCAATAAACCCCGCCGACATTGCCAACCGCAGCAGCTTGCTCAAAACGCTGGATTTTTCTTCCACGCAACTGAAAGGACAATACAGGGTTAGTCTGAAAGGCGCCTGTATTCCTGGCAGTTCGCTCAAAGGTGCTGTAAGAACAGCTATTTTAAACTATCTGCTCGATGATGAAACACTCGACAGCATAACAACAACTGATCTGTATGAGGAAAGGACGAGGCAGAGAAATAATCAGAAATTGGTTATTCGCGATTGGAATGACAAGGTAATTGAAAAACGCCTTTTTGGAAATACTGCCAATAATAAATCAACCCGCTTTCTGAAGGTTGGCGATATTCATTTTGAAAACCTGATGACTGAAGTGTATGAAATGAAAATCCTGAACCTTGAGTTTGACAGGCGCACCAGCGACTATGTATGGCAGTTCAAACCAGGTCAGCAGTTACTTGTTGAAACGATTCCGGCGGGATCAGTTGCCGGTTTTCAACTAACGATTGATCATGATTTGCTCAAAAGGAACCTTGAGTTGCAGAAAGTAAATGCACGAACCGACTTCCTTGAATCGGAGCAATTTCTTTGTGAGGTCATAAACACTCATACCAGCAGCCTTCTTGAATATGAAATTGATGACTGGCAGCATGAAGCTGATTCCCTGAACGATGCCGGCCTTAGAATGCTTCAGCAACTAAAAGAATTGCTGGAAATGTTTAACTCTATTTCTCCTTCTGAGGCCATTATACGTATTGGAGGACATAGTGGCTGGACGTTTACAACCGGGGGTTGGGTGAAGTCATTGAATACGGAAAGCATATCCCGTGATGATTACAACCTGCTTAGAAAGCAGATACAAAAGAAATCATACGAGAATATTGATCTGTGGCCAAAAACCCGAAAAATGAATCCTGAAGGAGGTTTGTTTGGGTTTGTTAAGATTGCATTCATCTAAGCAAGCATATAATTCAAAATATAGATGACCCGTGTTTTGCTTTGTTCCGTTGGCCATTCTTCAATGGTGGTACCAGAGGCATTTTATTTTTCACCCGATGGTTTCGACGAAGTGCATGTATTTACTACCGATTCAGGAAAATTCGATGATTCCTCGCTCTGCAAATTCTTCGATTCATTGCCTCAGGTTCGGTTTTCGATAACAAAAAGCAGTGGAGTTGCTGATATCCTGAACGAACAAGACTTCAGCATTTACCAGGAATTACTTTGGAAGTGGTATTTAAAAAAAATGCCTGAACAGAATTTACCTTTCGTTTGCCTTTCGGGCGGAATAAAATCAATGTCTGCCAGTCTGCAAAAAGCCGCTTCGCTATTTGGAGCCCAAAGTGTATTTCATGTACTTGCTGATAATAACCCCAAAAGTCTTGATGAGATGCATTTAGCTTTGCAGAAAGGTGAAATTCATTATATCGAAATGGGATATGAGCCTGGATGGGAAGTCCTCAGGAGACTAAAAGATATTTTGCCGTCTCTTAGTAAAAATCAAGATACGGGAAACGATAAAGCTACAATCAGCAAGTACATTGATCAAATTCTCTCCAACGTCAGAATAGCAGCATCAGGATCAGCGCAGGCAAATCAGACGCCTTTTCCGTCTCTTACTGTTTTACCTCCAATTGTTCAGCAATGGCTACAATTACCATTATCAATCAATGATTTGAACTGGATTCGATCTTTACCAAAAGTTGATCTGCATTGCCACCTCGGAGGATTTGCAACCTCAGGATTTTTACTTGAAGATGTCAGACAGGCTGCCCTCGATTTTGATAAAATTGATTTCAGTTTTGTTCAACCTGAAATTGAAGGATGGCCCCGACCTGTCAGAAACATTTCGCTCGAAACATATATGCTGCTTGGTAATACCAATGGCACCAGACTGCTGAAAGACAGAGGTTGCCTGATACGGCAGGTTGAATTATTATATCAGAGTTTGGTCGGCGATAATGTGGTTTATGCCGAAATACGATGCTCGCCTAATAACTATTCTGATAATTCACAAAATCGAAGTGCCTGGATTGTTCTGCAGGATATTCGTAGTACTTTGAGTAACTTGATAAGTGAAGCAAAAAGTCAAAACAAATCATATTGCCATATTAATTTGCTGGTCATTGCCTCACGAAAAACTTCAGGTGATTTGTCGGATATTAGCAGGCACTTATCGTTAGCAATTACTGCCATGCAGCAGCCCGATAACGATTGCAAGGTAGTAGGTGTTGACTTAGCTGGATTTGAAAACAGAGAAACAAGGGCTTCATATTTTGAGCATGATTTCAAGGCTGCTCACCGGTGTGGCCTCGCAGTTACAGCACATGCCGGCGAAAACGATGATCCGGAAGGTATCTGGCAGGCCGTTTACACATTACATGCCCGAAGACTTGGACATGCACTAAACCTGGCCGAAGCACCTGACCTCATGCGTACAGTGATAGAAAGGAAAATCGGAGTTGAAATGTGCCCCTATGCCAATTACCAGATAAAAGGATTTGCACCAATGCCGTATGCTACAACCAGATATCCGCTGAAGATATACCTTGATGCGGGAGTGCTTGTTTCGGTTAATACTGATAATATTGGCATTTCCGGAGCCTCACTTTCTGAAAATCTGTTGTTCCTTTCTGAATTATGCCCCGGAATATCAAGAATGGATGTACTGACTATACTGAGAAACAGCATTGAAACAGCTTTTATTACTCACGAATTCAGAACCTCTCTTTTAAGCTATTTGGATAAGAGAATCTACAACGCCTGTTTGTTAACTGTTAATAACTGAAACCCGTATCATGAAGACTTTTTTTGTCATCACTTTTGGCACAAGTGATGTCCAATTCGAAAATGCAGCCATTGAAAACTTTGATTTTGAACTGAGTATTAAAAAGGTTAAAGGTTTTGAGTCTATTTCTGTAAAGCCAAAGAAAGGCAAGAAGTTTATTATCAATCTCAGAAGAAACCGAAACCACGATTCCTATTTGCTTGCAAGTCCACGCAAGGATGGGCAGACCGTTCTTAACAATTTCAATGCTCTGGCGCCCATTATTAGCTTGCCACTCACGTTGCCAACTATTCAGAAAATCATTGATGAAGGGGATCAGATACATAATTTCATTCTTGTTTATACCGATCAACAGGATGCCAATGAAGGACATCGTTCAAACGATTCATTGCATATTGCATCTATTTTCAGAAAAAAGGTTCAGCAGCTCTTTTCCTTTTTAGAAGATGGAGTATTTTCATGTGTTCCCATTACCGAAAAGGTTACCGATATTGATCATCAATATGTAATGCTTTCGAAAACCTGTCGTAATATTCTGCAAACCCCTGACGATCAGATCGAAAAAATCATTCTGCTTGCACAGGGTGGAATTGACCAGATAAATCAGGCATTGACACTCCAATTAATCCAGGCTTTTGGCAACAAGTTAGTAATATATCAGCAAGCCGAGGACACAGCTCCTCATCCCTTACATTTTACGCATCTCTTTATACAGGATTTTATCAAGCATCAGGTTGCGGCTTTAGTAAACTCGGCCGATTATCATGCAGCTCGAACGATGCTTGACTTGATTAATAACAAAAACTTCAACCAAATAAATATATTCCTATCATTCGCTGAATACAGAAAGATGTTTTTATATAAAGAAGCTGAAAAAATTGCTTTTAACTCAGGAAGGCTTAAAACAGACTTTATGGTTGATTACTGTGCGAGAAACTATTTGCCTGAATACTTAAATAATGAATTTAGCGACAAGGAATTACTATTTCTGGTAGCAGAGCGTTTTTATATTGCTGATTTTTATTTTTCTCGAAAAAAATACACAGACTACGTACTTGCATTCCAGATATTCTATGAAACACTTTGCAATCTATATCTCAGCGATGTTTATCAGGTTGATCTAACCCGTAAGCATCATGACACACTCACAAACTTATTGGATGAACTCATGCAAAACGAAGCAGATGTTTACAACGCAGCCTTAGCCAGGCTACAGACAAGCAATGGTAGCCTTTTGGTATCATTTCCAACAATTGCAGCACTATCTATGGCTATTGCTGAAAAAAAAACACATGATGCTGTCCGTAAAACCCTTGATCCGCTTTTACATATAAATAGCCAGCTAAATGGATACAGCGGAAGTTGTGGGCTTGATATTTTACGCAATAATATTGCTCATGGAGGAAAAGGAGTACTTGAAGGCGATTTATATTTCGCTTCCAATATTAAGAATAAATCCGATAAGCTTTATTACTGGAGAAGTATGATGAATGAGTTAAGAAATGATTTTATTAAAGGAAAGAATCCTTATGATGTAATGAATGCGTTGATAACTGAAAATCTTTATACATTGTACTGATTTAGTGATGCATACGTATAGATCCCTCTGGAATAACGAAAAGGGAGATCTATTCAGGCGCGTAGCGCTGATAGTATGGTAAAACAAACAAAAGAACTACGCTCAGGCGCGTAGCGCCAAAACAAAAATAGCTTTGACAACATCATTATGGCAAACACATATACCCAGCTCAACATCCATGGTGTATTCGCGGTACAAGGCCGCGAATGCATGCTTGACAAAAACCTGAGGGAAAGACTTTTTCCCTACATCGCAGGCGTTCTGAAAAATACAGGGATTTTTTCTCTGGCTGTTAATGGCTGGAAAGATCATGTACATGTTTTCTTTGAAATGAAACCAGATATTTCCATGTCGAAAACAATGGAGCTGGTTAAAGCCAATTCCTCGAAATGGATTAATGAAAATGCATTTATAAAGGGCAGGTTTTCCTGGCAAAGAGGTTATGGCGGTTTTTCTTACTCTCGTTCTCATCGCGATAGTGTTATCAATTACATCATGAATCAAACAATCCATCATGAAATACCTGCCAGGACATTCAGGGATGAGTATCTGAAACTATTGCAGGATTTTGGTATAGAGTACGATGCAAGATATTTATTTGAGTTTTATGATTAGGAGTGTCGGCGCTACGCGCCTAAGGCCGAAGGAAATGCTTATAATTACCATAATTTCAGCACTACGCGCTTACAGCAAGCTGAAATGTCCGGGACTTTTACCGGAATATTGCTTATATGCCACCCCAGTGAACAGGATGCTTTTGGACTTATCCAGGATTTTTCAGATAAAACCCTGTTGATAAAATTATGAACAAAAGACAAAGCGATAATCTTGACATCTGCTCGGTTGGGTTTACCAAATGGTATTAAATTTCAATAGAAAAGTATCTTATGAAACAACAATTCAAATAATGCTTATGGAATCAAGTGCAGGAAAGTATCAGAACAGGAAAACAAATTGCCGCTGCTTGTTTAGTATTAATCCCTGGTTTTGCAAATGCTTTTAACGATAGGCAAAAATCAAGTAAAAATGCTTAAATCCTGCTAATTAGCTCTTGAATTCATAAGCGCTATTTAATCTGATTTATTAATTAATTCTTGATAATGGGCTAAAGCCAAGATTCCCCTGTACTTGGTTTTTCCCTGATCTTAAGGTCGGGATTACGAAAAATTTTGATTAACATTATTTTACATATGTTTGTAAATTATTCAGATTAGTGAAAGATTTCATACTTCAAATTTAATTTTTTCACCAATACCCTGCTATGTAATGTCAATTACAAAATTTGCTTCGGTAAAGTTCAATCAGGAAAAAATTCAGGTTTGTGCTGAACTTGAATACTTTATTCACAACCACAATCATGACGCATTCGTCCTTTCTGGCCATGCTGGCACTGGTAAAACCTCAGTAATTCAGGCACTTATTGGATATTTGCTTGATATAGATATAAATGTTGTATTACTCGCATCTACCGGAAGAGCTACCAGGGTAGTATCGGACAAAGCCCGGTATGCTGCAGAAACAGTGCACAGGCACATCTACATTCTTGACGAAAATCACCTTGATGAAGTCAATAAAGTAAAGCGATTGCGATTCAAACTCCGAACTAATTCCAATTCTGCCGATACGGTGTATATCATTGATGAATCTTCGATGATTTCCGATAACAATACCGGCAGCGTTTTCATCCAGTTTGGTACAGGCCGGCTGCTAAAGGATTTTTTGTCCTATACCGGTAATCGAAAAGTAATATTTGCAGGCGATCCCTGCCAGTTGCCACCTGTGCATTTTACATTTTCACCCGCACTCGATAACAGTTTTCTTCAGCACGAACACGCACGCAAGGTAGTATCGGTTAATCTTAACGAGAGTATGCGATTCCCGCCGGCAAGTGGTATATTTAAGGTCACTGATAATCTCAGGAAAAAAGTAGCTGATGAGTTTAATGGATGGCTTAATGTTTATGCTACCGGGCACAGCGACATAGAGATTACCAATAATCATGATGTAATGGTTGAAAAATATGCCTCACGGATCAAATCCTGTGGAATTGACAATGCTATCTTTATCACTTTCTCAAATGCACTGGCCAGTGAAACAAACCTTAAGGTACGTAACCTTCTTTTCAAAAAACCCGGAATTCTTGAAACGGGAGAATCGCTCATGGTAGTTCAAAACAACTACCTGCACAATGTTTCGAATGGGGAACACCTTGAAGTAACTGAGGTAAGCAATGAAACTAAAAAAATAGAAGGCATCAAACTTAGAAGAATAGAAGCACAGGTACAGGATATACTTGGGAAAAGGAAAATAAAACCATGGATCATTGAAGACCTTCTGCTTAGCAACAAACCAACATTAGATAACGAACAAGAAGCGCTTCTTTTCATTGATTTCATAAAACGATGCCACCGTGATAGCATTTCGGTAAAACATCCCGATTTTATTAACATTTTGATAAGCGACCCCTATCTGAACGCTCTGCGTGTAAAGTATGGATACGCCGTAACCTGCCACAAGGCCCAGGGTGGTGAATGGTCTCATGTGTATGTGGTATTTGAAGGTTCGCTTTTTTTCCAGGATAAGATATTCCTTCATCGTTGGGCTTATACGGCTCTATCGCGGGCAGCACAAAAACTTTATCTGTTAAACAACAATTGTATTTTTTAAGTGCAAAGACATGGAACTTGTATTAAACACCTTCGGTACCAGCCTCCAGGTAGAGGATGGCCTCTTTTTGGTAGTTCATAAAGATGGAAAGCAAACTGTTGAGCCGACCAAAGTAAAAAGCATTCTGATTTCTAAGGGTGCACGAATAAGTAGCGATGCTGCACTGCTGGCCATTGAGAATGAGATTGATGTCATGTTTGTTGACAAAATGGGTAAACCTGCCGGCAGAGTGTGGAGCATCAAATATGGCTCAGTTTCAACCATACGCCGCAAACAACTTGATTTCATTTACTCACCTCATGCAGTGAAATGGATCAAAGACATCATCAGGCAAAAAATTGACAACCAGATAGGCTTTCTGCTGACGATGATGCCCGAAAATGAACGTTTGAAAAATCTTATTGAACGTAGTATCAGCAAACAGCAGGATTACAAACAAAAAATTGCCGGTGCGGATGCACCTTTTATAAGTGACATTGCTCCAACCTTAAGAGGCTGGGAAGGTGCTGCAGGTAAAGCTTATTTTGAAATACTTTCAGAACTACTTCCCGAAAACTATCGCTTTGAAAACCGCAGCCAGCACCCGGCTAAGGATGTATTCAACTGCTTACTAAACTATGGATACGGTATGTTATATGGAAAAGTGGAAGGGGCTCTCATTAAAGCCGGGATTGACCCTTATGCCGGTATTTTTCACCGCGATGAATACAACCGTCCTGCGCTGGTGTTCGATGTAATCGAAATATTTCGAGTTTGGATTGATTTCGTGGCTTTTAACTTGTGCACGCAGCAAGTCATTGACCAGGATTGTTACAGTATCAGTGAAGAAGGAGTTTTCTGGCTCGAAAATATGGGTAAGCGTATTTTGATACAATCGGTGAATGACTACCTTGACGAAGTGATTAACCTGAAAGGATTGCCACGCAGCCGTATGGTTCATATTGAGTTACATGCACAACAACTGGCTCAAACCTTTTTAAAAGCATAAAGCAATGGACGATAATATTTTAAGCCTGCAATTTGGTCGTAACATCGTTTCGCCAAACGATCCGCTGAAAAAAATCCGTATCGAAGAGTTATATCGTATGATTAAGGATGCCAGCGACGAACTGAAATCAAAAATCCAGCAACTGAGAATTGTACAAAGTATTGATCCCAAAAGGTACCATGCTCTCAAAAAGATGCTGCCTTATGTTACATGCGGAATTTTTAATCCTCCTTACCGGAAAACGGAAAATTTTGCTGCCATTCGCCTTTTTATCCTTGATATTGACCATCTTAGCCGCCAGGAACTGGACCTCCCCACACTACGAGAGAGGCTCAAAAACGATAACTTGATTCAGTTGATGTTTATTTCGCCTGGAAACGACGGACTCAAGATCATGTTTTGCCTTGAACAAAAATGCTTCGACGCAGCACAATACACTATGTTTTACAAACTGTTTGTTACCCGCTTTGCAGGTAAGTACGGATTGAGACATGTAATTGACAAAGTTACATCTGATGTAACACGGGCCTGCTTCCTGAGTGCTGATGAAGATGCCTGGTACAATCCCTTTGCCGGTATGGTAAGTATTAAAGAATACATTGATTTTGAAAGCTATAATAGCGTAAAACAGGCTGAAGTAGAGGTGACAAATGCCATTATATCAGAACCAGTAATCCTGTCAGAAGTTGACAACAAAGCTGCACATCAGGAACTTCCTCCTGATATCTTGCAGCATATCAAAGAAACCCTCAATCCGAATATCAAAATTAAGCTTGAAAAGAAGATCTTTGTTCCTGACGAGGTCGCAGCCGTTGTTAACAATGTGGAAGATAAAATGAAAACTTATGGAATAACGACAAAAAAAGTTGAATCCATCCATTACGGGAAGAAGTTTGTATTTGAGCTTGATAACCGCTGGGCACAACTCAACCTGTTTTTTGGTAAACAAGGATTTAAAATCGTGAAAACACCCGTCAATGGTTCGAACGATGACCTTGCTGACGTGGCTTACCGCATATTGTGTGAAATGTTTTACTCATGACCCGTAAAAAGAAAAAGGAACCCCTGACATTTCATCAGAAACTGGTGAAAATCAAGAATGCCGGGCTGTCGCACATCAGGCCTCCCAACCGCAAAGATAGCGCCGTTGACGACCTTGAAACGCTCGGTGAACGCATTGACCGTATTTTTGAACTGTTTAACAAATTACGTAACGACCCTGCCCGGATGATCTATTTCATTATGTACGATATCGAAAACAACAAGGTTCGCACTCAAATTGCCAAATACCTGAAAAAGAAAGGTTGTGTCAGGGTACAGAAATCAATCTTCCTGGCATCTACCGAACGTATTGTGTTCGACGAAATTCACCGAACCATCAAAGAGGTTCAGGAAGTATATGATAATTATGACAGTGTTTTCTTTGTTCCAGTTTCGGTTGACCAACTCAGGGCAATGAAAATTGTGGGGCAAAGTATTAGTTATGAACTTATTATAGGAAGTAAAAACACACTGATTTTTTAAACTCATGGAAACACTAAGTAAAATCAGTGCAGAAATAGTTAAGCTGCGCTGGGAAAAGAAATTCAGGGAAGCACTTGATATATACCGCAGTAAGATTCACAGGCGTTTCGGGAGCGATGTGATCGCACAGGATCATAAACTTACAGGTAGTATCATTGACAGCTTGAAGGAGTTGGGAAAAATTGCCGAGGCGGTTAGTATGATTGAAAATTTCTGGAGGTTCGAACCTGCAGGTCTTAAGAATAAAAATCTCATACTAAATTTGAGTTGGACGTATTTTTTTGCGTTCGACCCCGATAAGAAAAACTCATTACCCGAAACTCCACAGCGTATGCCAATGATCAGATTTCTGCTGGCTTTACTGCAGGAAGAAAATGTCAGACTCTATGGATCATTATTTTTCCGTTACCTTGAACACCTCTCGCAACAGCAACCGCAACCATGGAATCAGGTGTTACTTCTTCTTGAAGAGTTTCCGGAAAACACCTTTGGCGATGAAGCAGTGATTATTACCGTAGAAGTAAAAGGCAAAACCAGGGAAACCGAACTAGCGCCCGACCGTGAAAAATGGCTTGTATGGAAAAGCAAGGCACTGTACATGACAGCACATTATGAAGAATGCATTGAAACCGGCAGGAAGGCCTTTGAGGAAATCCAAAAATTTCATCACGGAAACCAGCATTGGATAGCGAGGCGTATGGCATTGTGCTACAAGCAACTGGGCGATTTGGGAAAAGCTATCCATGAATTGGAAAAATTGTTACATAAGCGCAGGGAATGGTTTATTGAAAAAGAACTTGCCGAAATGTACATGTTGCGAGGCGACTACAACAATGCATTGATTGTGAGCCAATCGGCCTGCATCAACCAGGGCTTCAGCGTATTCAAAGCAGGACTGTTTAAGTTGGTGGCTGATATTATGGTTGCCGTATCAATGCCCGAAGAAGCATGCAAATTTTATAACCTGGCCGGATTGGTGCGCAAAGAACAACAATGGAAAATACCTGCAGAACTTGAACAGGCTCTATCGGCGTGTACAAGGACACAACATACAAATGCAGAAATATTTTATCATGAACTTATATCGCCTCGGATGGCACATGCTAAAACAGTCATTGGACATAAAGTACCAGTATCAACCGGTGATGTAATTCATGGCAACGGGTTCATAACCAGGATACTGCATCCGGGAAGCAACGGCGATGGATTTATCACCGATGAACAAGGCAATGGTATATACTTCAGGTTCAGCAACTGCCAAATTCCGAATGAGGAGATCGGAGAAGGGATGAAGGTAGGATTTGCTGCTAAGAAGACCGAGCGCAATGGCAAGAATGTATATCAGGCCCTGAAAGTGTACATGGCAAAATAAATGTATCTTTGCGAAAGCAGATAGAATTGATTAATGTAACTTTGTACCCCTCAAAAAATGACCCATTTTTTTAGTAATATTCCAGTTTCTAATCTGATTAAAATATTTAACACAAACATTATCAATAATATATAAAAAGAACCCTTCGAATACAACTTCCACGAAAACAAGGATTAAGACAATAAAAGAGGGGACGATAATCCCCTCTTTTTAAACTTCGAATACAACTTCCACGAAAACAAGGATTAAGACACGGCAGGCTT
>CAYQRU010000013.1:0-36611 GCA_964419945.1 uncultured Bacteroidales bacterium
ATATTTTGCAGAAGCACGCAAAACATCTTTCTTCTTTTGTGGTTTAACATAAATTATTGAATAATAATCACCAAACACATATTCAGCATGGAAAACAAGGATAAAAAGGGAAGTGGTATCCGTTCTTTCCCCAAAAATTTCTGGACAGTCATCATTATGGAATTTTTTGAGCGTGGCTCTTATTATGGTGTGATGTCGGTATTGTCAGTGTATCTCGTCATGAATGTGAACGAAGGCGGGCTTGGATTCTCAAAGGAAAGTGTAGGCGTAATCAAAAGCACTATTACCCCTTTGCTTTACCTGTTGCCCATTTTATCCGGAGCTATTGCCGACCGTTTTGGTTATCGAAAAGTGCTGATGTTTGCTTTTGTAATCATGAGCTTGGGGTATTTTCTTACGAGTACAGTAACTAGTTATTCCCTTGTTTTCCTGAGTCTTACCTTAATGGCAGTTGGAGCCGGATTTTTCAAGCCATTGATTTCGGGAACCATTGCACGCGAAACCGATGAGAATAACAGTGCTCTGGGGTTTGGAATATTTTACTGGACCATCAATCTAGGCGCTTTCATTTTCCCGCTCATCCTGGTTCCTTACCTGAAAGGCATTTCCTGGTCATATATTTTTATCATGGCGGCGGTGGGAACCGGCTGGCTGCTGGTACTAAACATCTTCGTTTACAAGGAACCGCCACGCCCCAGAAGTACAAAAACCATCCTTGAGGTGCTGAAAGGTGTGGTCATGGTGCTTAAAGACTACCGTTTTGTGATCATGATCGTGATTTATTCCATGTTCTGGATACTGTATTTTCAAATGTTCGATACGGTTTTATGGTATTTGAAAGAGCATATTGATATGACTCCTGTAAATAAACTGGTCAATGCCATCCTGGGAATTTTTGTGGAAAATCCTTCCTGGAAATTCGATGCGGAACACGTTACTGTGATCAATGCCGGAACCATTATCCTTTTGCAACTTGTAGTTTCGGGCATAGTGAAAAATACCCGGGCCCTGCCAACCATGATCGTTGGAATAGCAATGGGAACAGTGGGAATGGGCATTCTTGCCATTTCCACACATGCCTGGGTGTTCATGGCAGGGATCATTATTTTTTCCATCGGCGAGATGACAGCGCATCCAAAATTTATATCCTATGTGGGATTAATAGCTCCTGCCGATAAAAAAGCGCTCTACCTCGGATATTCATTTTTATACGGTGTGATTGGCAGCGCCATCGGTGGTATTCTGGGCGCTACCATGTATGTTTATTTTGTTGAAGGGCTGGACCGCCCCGGCCTTCTATGGTTTATTTTCAGCCTGATAGGAGTTGCCACCATCATTGGTTTGATGTTGTACGACAGATTTCTGGCTCCGCGCAAAGTAGCATAGCCCAATGCATGTAGAGAATTTCACAGACTTGTTTTTTTAATGAGAGTATCATCGTCATGGAAGGAAATGCACTAATCGCAGGGTCAACGGGGCTGGTGGGAAATGAGCTGCTGAAACTGCTGGTTCATTCAGGATTGTATTCTTCGATCCATCTGCCGGTTCGAAGGGATCTAATATCTGCACACCAACATATTCATTATCATAAGGTTGATCTTCTGAAACTGGATAATTTCAATCCTGGCGTCAGCATACGAGACCTTTATATTTGCCTGGGAACCACCCATAAAAAAGCAGGCGGAAAAGCCGGATTTTACCAGGTGGACCATGACATGGTGATGCATCTTGCACACTGGGCAAAAAACCAACATGCAGAACGTGTATGTATAATTTCTTCCATCGGTGCCAACCCTGCGGGCAATTCATTTTATTTACAAACCAAAGGAAGGGTAGAGCGGGAACTGATTAATCTGGATTTCAGCCATCTTTGCATTCTTCGGCCATCTTTGTTGCTGGGAAAGCGCGAAGAGCGCCGGTGGGCAGAAGACATTGCCGCCCGGGTTTATCCGGCGCTTGCATTTCTTCTCACCGGGAAATTAAGAAAGTATAGAGCCGTAAAAGCTGAAAAGGTTGCGGAAGCCATGTTTTATTTCACCACAAACATGACGGAAAAACTGCTGATTATTGAGAGTGACAGGATTAATGCGTGAATGATCTGATGAACTGGCAGGTTATTTTATTATATGAATATCAGGATTTGTCATTTCAAGATAGCCATAAAGCGCAGCAGAAGATCTGCATCAGAACCTGTTTTCGACCAACAGCAGACGCCCGGCAAATCTATCAAGCCCTGAAATTATAAGAGGCGCCCTGGCACAAAAAAAAATATGTGTTACCCCAACTACAAAACTGATCTCCGCAACATGATGATTGTCAACAATTTTGATTTATTTTTTCTCAAATTGGATCAAATATTACCCATACGCATGTCCGCTCAGTCATCACCTTCTTTTGTTATCCTGGATTTGCCAGGCTTCTGCTGACCACAAAAGATAAGTTTTCTGTTTATAAGAAGTTGCAGGATGTAGTCAGTGATTTTTGGGGATCGCAAAAAATTGAATAAACCGAAATTGCATACTACATCCGTCTACTGAAACCGGACATCTCACAGCTTCGTGAAGAATAAATCAGCAGCAGCGGTTATGTGGTTCATACATCGGAGGCAAGCATCTGGTACATGCTCACTACCGAAAGCTACGAGCAGGCTCTTTTGAAAGCCGGGAGTCTGGGCGATGATACCGATAACACAGGCGCTGTTACCGGTGAATTAGCGGGTTTGCTATACGGTTATGAGAAAATTCCTGAGCGTTGGTTGGCACCTCCTGCAAGGAGTGAGGATATTGAGAGTCTGGCAGGAAGGTTGAAAAAAATTTGAGCCACTCAGGGGACTCGAACCCCCGACCCGCGCATTACGAATGCGCTGCTCTACCAACTGAGCTAAAGTGGCTGGTGAAAGTCGGGGTGGCGAGACTCGAACTCGCGACCTCTACGTCCCGAACGTAGCGCGCTAGCCAACTGCGCCACACCCCGATCTGTATATTCAATGAACGAGTAATTAATAATCGTATCGCACCAACTTTATATATCGCTACTTGTCCCTGTTTTAGTGTTACATTTTTTTGTCTCCCCGGAAGGACTCGAACCTTCGACCCGATGATTAAGAGTCATCTGCTCTACCAACTGAGCTACGGAGAGAACTTTTTTACATTTCTTTCACTCACCTTCGGCCTTTCCGGCGTACAACCGGGATGCTCTGCCAACTGAGCTACGGAGATTTTTTTAATTCATGGTTCTCAGACTATTTCCAATTAAAACAACGGTTCAGCCTGGCCGTTGGTTTAAATGGAGTGCAAAAGTATAAAAAGTTTAATTCCGATGATTCAATTCCTGTTTCATCATTAATTTTGAAAGAGTGAAATTCAGCTAAAATCACTACTTTTGTATTTTTTAGGTCATATAAGTTCAGCCATAAACCTGCCAGCGATGTATATTACACTTCTTCTGGGTCTTTTTTCCTTTACGATTGCTCCGGTATTTGCCCAGTCCGAAGGTTCCATGACTGATCAGCGCGATGGAAAGGTGTATAAAACCATAAAGATAGGAAAACTTGAATGGATGGCTGAGAATCTCAACTACAGGAATCCACACTCGTGGTGTTATAATAATGATCCTGCAAATTGTAAAAAATATGGCCGGCTTTATTCTTATGCCGGTGCTGTTCAGGCTTGTCCTTCCGGTTGGCGACTGCCTTCGCACATCGACTGGGACAGGTTGATTGAAGAAGTTGATGAAAATGATGCAGCCATACATCTGAGGGTGGGGGGGAAAACCGGTTTCGATGCTTTAATGGCTGGCGTGCGTTACGATTATGGGGGTTTTAACCATATAAACGAGAATGCCTGTTTCTGGAGCCATGTTTATGCCGACCATGAGCCGGCCTGGGTATATATGATCGGCAGCACGATGTATAGCGTAACCCGGATCAAAAGTTTCAGCGGTAACGGTTTTTCGGTACGATGTGTACGAAGGTAATCCTTAGGTTTAATACAGAAACTTGTCGTAGGGATATCTTTTTGTATGGATCGCCTTCACATTGTAATACAGGATATCCCTGAATTCTTCGAGGTTGGTCTTCCGGGTTGCAGAAATAAATATAGCCGGCGGATTATTCCTGGCCACCCAGTGTTTTTTCAGTGCTTCAAGGCTTTGGCCTGTTGTGTTTTCAGGATCATCCGAAAATGATTCAGCTTGCTTCCATGCATCTATTTTGTTGAATATCATTAGAATGGGTTTATCGCTTGCCTGAATTTCAATAAGTGTCTGGTTTACCACCTCAATTTGTTCTTCAAATCCAGGATGAGAAATATCCACAACGTGTACCAGAATATCTGATTCGCGCACTTCGTCAAGGGTTGATTTGAAGGACTCTACCAGTGAATGTGGTAGTTTCCTTATGAATCCCACGGTATCGGAAAGCAAAAATGGCAGATTTCCGATAACTACTTTCCTGACGGTGGTGTCAAGGGTGGCAAAAAGCTTATCTTCGGCAAAAACCTCCGATTTGCTGATCACATTCATCAGGGTGGATTTACCTACATTGGTATAACCAATGAGTGCAACCCTTACCATCGAACCACGGTTACCGCGTTGCGTAGCTTTTTGTTTGTCAATGGTTTTGAGATGTTTTTTCAGTAAAGCGATTTTATCGCGTATAATGCGGCGGTCGGTTTCTATTTCTTTTTCACCCGGCCCGCGCAATCCGATTCCTCCGCGTTGTTTTTCGAGGTGAGTCCACATTCTTGTCAGGCGTGGCAACAGGTATTCGTATTGAGCCAGTTCCACCTGTGTGCGTGCATGTGCAGTACGTGCACGGCTGGCAAAAATATCCAGGATCAGATTATTGCGATCCAAAATCTTACATTGCAACTCGCGTTCAATATTCCTGATTTGCGAAGGGCTTAACTCATCGTCGAACACAACAGCGTCAATGATTTCTTCCTTAATATATTCTCTGATTTCCAACAACTTGCCACTGCCAACAAAAGTTCTCCGGTCGGCACTGCCAAGTTGTTGAACAAAACGTTTAACAGCTATCCCCCCGGCAGTTTCAACCAAAAAAGCCAGCTCATCGAGGTATTCATCAATATGGATCTCATCATCACGGCTTGTTATCAATCCAACCAGAATAACTCTTTCCTGCCTTTTGGCTGTTTCAATCATATCCGGCATAAAACCTGGTATTTCTCGTATAAACTTGTTTTGGTTCAGACCAGTTACCTGCGCATGTTGGGGTATTCCCCTGTTCTCCGATCTGAATCCATGACCTGTATTTTCTTAATCTCTGAATATCATAACGGTAGTTTCCCCGTTTGATTTCACGAATCCCCTATACATGGATGAAGTATTAAACGTCATGGTGATATTTCCATCCTTATCAACAGCAATAATTCCTCCATTGCCTTTTTGCTTCACCAGTTTATCCATCACTACTGCCTGGGCAGCATCCTGCAGGCTCATTTGTTTGTAAAGCATGAGCGCTGAGATATCATAGCTCACCACATTCCTGATAAAAAATTCTCCGTGGCCGGTAGCTGAAACAGCACAGCTTTCGTTGCTGGCATAAGTGCCTGCGCCAATAACCGGCACATCTCCAACACGTCCGAAGCGTTTCATGACCATGCCACCGGTAGAAGTGCCTGCTGCAAGATTTCCGTATTTGTCGAGAGCCACGGCACCAACCGTTCCTTTACGTCCGTCTTTTTCCTGATTTTCTTTGACTTTGAGATATTCCTGCCAGCTACTTTCGGTATGAAACCAGGAAGGATCAACCAGATCAAGTCCCTGCTCGGCTGCAAATTTCTCAGCACCTTCACCTATCAGCAGCACATGTGGAGAGGCTTCCATTACTTTGCGTGCGGCAGATATTGGATTTTTAATCGTGTGAACTCCGGCAATCGCACCAGCCATAAGGTTGCTGCCATCCATAATGGATGCGTCGAGTTCTATTTTCCCGTCGGCATTGAAAACGGCACCCCTGCCTGCATTGAATGAGGGATGGTCTTCCATGATCCTGATACTGGCTTCGATGGCATCGAGTGCGGTTCCTCCTGTTTTCAGAATAGCTTCACCTGCATCAAGTGCCTGCTGAAGTCCTGATTTGGAGATCATCACCTGGCTCTCTGACATTTTTTCGGGCGTCAGGTAGCCGGCTCCACCATGAATAACCAGCACATAATCGGGCTTCTGACCCGCCAAAGCAAGTGAATGAAGGATTAACACTCCCAGGAGACAGATCAGGTATACCGGGTTGTATTTGCTCATAAAATTGTGTATTAAATTTATAACCAATCTTTTATATTAATAATTCCGAATAAATCTGCTGCTGTAACCACGATAAATGCAACGATGACCCATCTTACAAAACCAGCTCCCTGTTTCACAGCCATGCGTGAAGCAATCAGCGCGCCGAATACATTGCCAATAGCATGAACCAATCCAAAAGCCCAGTTGACCTGACCGTTAATAAAAAACACCGCGAGCGCAAAAGGTGTATAGAGCAGGACTATCCATCCCTTTATGGCATTGGCTTTTACCAGGTTGTAGCCGGCGCCCAGTACAATTCCGGCCAGCAGGAAATAACCTACACCTGCCTGTATAAAACCTCCATACAGACCGATGCCAAAGAACACAAGCATTTGTATCCATCCGGGTCGTTTACCTGCAAGATCTTCATTGCCCTTTATCCACTGTGCCGGTTTAATGAACATCATTACCATGATCGCAATCAGTAACAAAGCTATAACATGGTTAAAAACCTGTTTATTAATATCCACTGCCAGTTGGGCACCCGCTATTGAACCAATGACCGCCGGTATGGCAAGCCTGGTTCCTTCTCTGAAATTAAGCACTTTATAATGCCTGAAAGAACCTGAAGATGACAATGTTTGAAACAATACTCCAATCCGGTTCGTGCCATTTGCCATTTGGGGTGGCAGGCCAAGAAACATAAATACCGACAGGGAAATCACCGATCCGCCACCGGCCAGGGTATTAATAAAGCCGGTAAGCAGCCCTGAAACGATCAACAGTATAATCTCAAGCCAGGTCATAATTCATGGGTTTGATAATCTGCATTGATTTTGCGGCCCAACAGTACAATTATACCATAAAGAATCAGGAGAGCGACAGGATAACTGATGAACCAGGGAACCCCGTAAGCGGCCGGAACGGTTCCGGCCAGTACACCAACTGTGGCAACTACAAGTGCATAAGGCATTTGTGTTCGCACGTGTTCAATATGATTACATGAACTGGCAAGGGAACTCATGATGGTGGTATCAGAGATAGGTGAAATATGGTCGCCAAGCACACTGCCTGCCAGTACACAGGAAACCACATTGTGAAATATGTAAAGTGATTCGTTGTAATCCATCAGGTTAGCTTCGCAGATCATCCAGGAAGCCGGTAAAATCAAAGGGTAGAAAATAGCCATCGTGCCCCAGGACGAACCAGTGGAAAAAGCAACACCGGCGGCAAAAAGAAAAGTAAGAGCAGGAATCATAAAAGGGCTTACATTCAAATTCATCAACACATGTGAAATGAAATCGGCTGTGTGAAGGTGCTGTGTGATGAGTGCAATACTCCATGCCATGATTAGGATGAGGATCGCGGTTAGCATGGTTTTAAAACCTTCCACCAGGCTTTCGATGGCATCTTTAAGCGATAGCAGCCGTTGGCCGAGTGTAAGAAACACTGCGGCTATCGTGGCAGCCAGCGACGACCAGAGCAGAGCACGGTATGTATCGGCTTTCCCTATGATATTCGATAAATTCCTTGAAAATCCCAGGGTGTCTTCCCAGTTCACGGTCTCAAGCCCGGTGATGATCAGGCCGGAAATAGTTCCCAGCACAACGATGAACACAGGTATGGCTGCGTTGAACCAACGAGCTTTACCCTTTTCGGTGATTACCGGATTCAATGGTTCCGCATCATTTTTAATCTGTTTTCGTGCCCTTTCCTCAGCGTGGAACATGGGACCAAAATCACGTTGCTTGAATATGAGTAATCCCATAAATGCCAGGGTCAGGAAAGGATAAAAGGCATATTGTAGTGAATAGAGAAAAACCTGGTATGGAGCTTCGTTGAGATTCAGCGTCCTTATTCCGTCAGAGATGTAACTTAATTGCGCACCTATCCATGTGGTTACGAAGGCTATGGCTGCTACCGGCGCAGCAGTGCTGTCAACAATATATGCCAGTTTCTCACGGGAGATTCTCAGGCGATCCGTTACCGGTTGCATGGTATTTCCTACTACAAGTGTATTTGCATAATCATCAAAAAATATGGCGATGCCGAGCAACCAGGTGGCAAACTGTCCTGAACGTGGGGTAGATGCATATCGCGATAGAATATTCACAATACCTTTCATGCCTCCGTTACGGGTAATCAGGCTCACCATGCCACCAATGAGCATCGAGAAAATAATAATGGAAATATGACCACGATCCAGCAAAGCTTCAGGGATATACGTGTCAATGATCATGAAAAAAGCATTGAAGATCGTGCTAAAAATACTTACATCCCTGTAAAACCAGATAATCAGTGTGCCTGCAAACAATCCGATGAACAAGGCAGATATCACTTCACGGAAAACCAATGCTACGACGATGGCAATCAATGGTGGCAGAATTGACATCCACAGGGGAATCGGATGAACAGGAATTTCAGCCCTTACATTCTCTTTCGCAACAATAAAAGATACAGGCTCTTTGAAAGTATAAGAAAATGATGCTTTCCCGGAATGAAATACCAACTCATGTGGTTCATTATTGATTAAAAATGTGAAATGCTGATCTTCTATAAGATAATTCTGTTCCGAAGTAACCTCCAGCACTACGGTTGCAGCAACATGCTGTACGACGATGCCGGGAAGTTGGATGGTAAATGTGGCATTGTTGAATAAGTCAGATGGAGCCTGCGTGACATCCTCTGCAAGGGCATGGCTGCCAAACCAAATCAACCTGACGAAAAGCAGTCCAAGTACCACTGAAACCCTTGACATATTTGTTGAATTGAATTAGGAATGGCAAAAGTAAAGGAAAAACTTTATGTCCATCCTGTCGTCAAATTGAATTCAATATCTTTGCATTATTTAGGACATAATTAATTCTTTGATGAAGGTCATAATTGGTTGAATATGAGCAAATCACAAAACAGGACAGAACTTTCGGAACTGGGTGAATTCGGTTTGATCGAACGCCTTACCGGAAACATAAAAATTAAAGATACCACTGTGGTTAAGGGTGTTGGCGATGATTGTGCTGCGATTGAAGCAAGCGATCATTACCTTCTGGTGACAAAAGATATGTTGTTAGAGGGTATACACTTTGATATGACCTATACTCCGTTGAAACATCTGGGATATAAAGCGGTAGCAGTAAATCTCAGCGATATTGCTGCAATGAATGGGGTACCCGGACAGATACTTGTAGGTTTGGCCGTTTCGAACCGGTATTCTGTGGAGGCGCTCACTGAATTGTATGAAGGAATGTATCTTGCATGCGATCGTTACAAAGTTGATATGGTTGGGGGCGATACTACTTCAAGCCCGGCAGGTATGTTTTTATCCATCACGGCGTTGGGCAAAGTAGATAAAGATGAAATCACATACCGGAATACTGCAAGAGTTCATGATTTGATATGCGTGAGCGGAGATTTGGGTGCCGCCTACATGGGTTTGATGTTACTCGAAAGAGAAAAATCTGTTTTTAAAAATGATCCTTCTGTTCAACCCAACCTGCGCGGGCACGATTATATCCTGCAACGTCAACTCAAGCCTGAACCAAGGTTTGATATACTGGCAGAACTTAGAAAAGCAGGCATCAGGCCTACCTCCATGATTGATATCAGCGATGGATTGGCTTCTGAAATCCTTCACATTTGCAAAGGTTCAAAAACAGGATGCAATCTATACGAAGATAAAATACCGATTGATCCGGCCACCGCCATGACCGCCGGAGAGTTCAACATTCAGCCCATCACCGCAGCCATGAATGGGGGCGAGGATTACGAACTTTTATTTACAGTGCCGCTGGCCGACCACAAAAAAATTTCTTTAATAAAAGGAATTTCGATAATTGGACATATAACCGGTGAAAGTGAGGGCGTGAACCTGATAGGCAGTAATGGAACCGTTGTACCTTTGCAGGCGCAGGGATGGGAGCATTTGAGGCAGGAAATTTGAATTATGATTACTTCGAAAAGAGCTATGAACTTCCCCTGCACAAAGTAAAAATTCATGATTACTAATTATATCGAAACCATGTTTCTTTATCGTCCATCTGGCAAAAGACTGCTTTCAGGCTTATCGGAGTATGCTCATCATTCAAATATTTAAATCCTGGTGGAGTTAGCATGTTTAAAATAATGATCTATAACACATTGTATGCCTGCCGAAAAAGAAATTCATTCTTTCACCCCCATCCTCCGCTCCCTCCCGGTCAAACCCGGCATTTACCAGTTTCTCGATAAGGAAGGAAAGATTATTTATGTGGGCAAGGCCAAGAATCTGAAAAAGCGGGTTTCGTCTTATTTTACGCGGGATGCGAGCCTCGTGGGAAAAGTAAAGGTGATGGTGAAAAAGATTGCAGACATTCACCATATTGTGGTGGACACTGAGCTGGATGCCCTGCTGCTGGAAAACAATCTCATCAAAACCTATCAGCCGCGCTACAATATTATGCTCAAGGACGACAAATCCTACCCCTGGATTTGTATTAAGAAAGAACCCTTCCCACGCGTTTTTCCGACCCGGAATCTTATCAATGACGGCTCAGATTACTTTGGACCCTATGCTTCGGGTAAGATGATGCATACTCTGCTGGATCTGATCCGGCAGCTTTATCCCATTCGGAACTGCAATCTGAAACTCACCAGAGAAAACATCACCAAAAAGAAATTCAAAGTTTGCCTGCAATACCACATCGGCAATTGCCTGGGGCCTTGCGAAGATTTACAAAGCGAAAATGAACACCTGCAAAACATTGCCTCGGTGCGTGACATCATCAGGGGCAACCTGGTAACTGTTCGAACACGGCTAAACGAACTCATGCACGAACATGCTGCTGCCATGGAGTTCGAAAAAGCCCAGATCATCAAAGAAAAGCTTGAAATCCTTGAGCGCTATCGCAGCAAATCAACGGTGGTGAATCCTTCTATCAGCAATGTGGATGTGTTCTCGCTGTTGAGAGCCGGAAATCTTGTGTACGTGAATTTCATCAAGGTGGTTGATGGTGCTATTATACAATCGCATACCATTGAGGTGCAAACCAAACTCGACGAAAACGACAGCGATGTACTGGGCATGGCTGTTACTGAATTCAGGCAACGCTATAACAGCGATGCCAGCGAGATCCTCGTTCCGCTCAGGCCAGATTTTGAGATACCGGGAGTAAGATTCACGGTTCCGCAACGAGGTGATAAAAAGCAATTACTTGAGCTTTCAGAACGCAATGCCGGATATTTCCTCCTTGAGCGCCAGAAACAACGCGACCTGGTTGATCCGGAGCGGCGCACCAAACGTCTTTTAGCTACTATCCAAAAGGATCTGAACCTGAAAGAACTTCCCGAAAGGATAGAATGTTTTGACAATTCGAATATTCAAGGTACAAATCCGGTGGCTGCTGTGGTTGTGTTCACCAATGCCAAACCCGATAAAAAGGAATACCGCCACTTCAACATCCGCACCGTGGAGGGTCCTGATGATTTTGCCTCGATGTACGAGATTGTTACCCGCCGTTGCAAACGCCTGATTGAGGAAGAAAAACCGCTGCCGCAACTCATCATTATTGATGGCGGTAAAGGTCAGTTAAATGCAGCATACAAGAGTTTGTCTGATCTTGGCGTTCAGGATAAAGCTGAGATGATCGGCATTGCCAAGCGCCTTGAAGAAATCTACAAACCCGGAGACCCCCTGCCATTGTATCTTGATAAAAAATCCGAAACGCTAAAAGTCATACAACACCTGCGCGACGAGGCTCACCGCTTTGCTATTACGCATCACAGAAAGAAACGTGAAAAAAGCACAATTAAGACAGAACTTATTGAAATTGAGGGTATTGGAAAAATACTTGCCGATAAACTCCTCAGCAGGTTTCAATCAGTCAAGAACCTTAAATCAGCCACCCCTGAAGAGTTGCAGGAGTGTATCGGCAACAAAAAGGGAGAACTGGTTTACCGGTATTTCAACAGGCAGTCGTAGTACCATTATTTGGATATATGATTTGATCCGTGATGAACCTGACAGGTCATTATTTGATCAAAACTTCAGCCTGCCTTCATTTTGTTGCAGCAATGGCGATAAGTAATAACCGGTATGCATGCTTACGTGTGCCATCAGGATTAATCCCGGCTTTGCAAACTTAACAGATTGTCTGGCAATTTGATCAGATTTTATCCACCGGATTGTCAATAGAATAAGAGTGTTCAGAAAAGTATGCTTTCTATTTATGATCATTCAAAAATGATCCCTGTTGACGATTTTACCTTGAGTGATGCCTTTACAGCCTGTGAGTTTCTTATTTCTGTCTATAAATCTGTTTTTGCGATAATTTTCAGACACCATTTTCATTGAAAGATGATTTTTAAATTCTTGCAGCATGACTGCCGGGAATTCATTTCAACTGTACAAATCCGTCATTTATCTTGGTTTCACCCGTTTTCACCTGATTTCATTTTCCAGATGTAGTAACATTATGCATTTTTGCGTGTCAAAAGAGAGAATAAAACCATTTTGCTAATGATTCACCTCAGCAATATTCACAAAACCTACGTCACCGGAAGCAACCGTCTGCATGTACTCAAAGGAATAGACCTTAAAATTGAAGCCGGCGAAATGGTTTCCATTATGGGGGCTTCGGGCTCAGGAAAATCCACACTGTTGAATATCATCGGAATCCTTGACAGCCACGATCAGGGCATCTATTACCTTGACGGGAAGCTGATTCAGGATTTAAGCGAAACCAGGGCGGCTTTGTTGCGTAACCGCTACATCGGTTTTGTTTTCCAGTCGTTTAACCTCATTTCGTTTAAGAATGCTATGGAAAATGTGGCTTTACCACTGTATTACCAGAAGGTAAACCGCCGTAAACGCAACCGTATTGCCATGGAATATCTCGAAAAAATGGGGCTTGCTGAATGGGCTGAGCATTTACCCAATGAGCTTTCGGGAGGACAGAAACAACGACTTGCAATTGCCCGGGCTATGATTGCCAAACCCAAGGTTATTCTGGCCGATGAACCAACCGGAGCACTGGACAGTGTTACTTCTATGGAAGTAATGGATTTATTTGACCAGATCAATAAAGAAGGTATTACAATCATCATCGTTACGCATGAACGCGATATTGCCGGGCGAACCCGGCGGATCATACGCCTGCGTGACGGAATGATCGAAAACGATCATCATAGCTATGCTGACAACGGATCAGGGAAAGACGAGCCGCTTATTATAAAGGAGAAAGTTTTCTGAAGAAGAGGAGGAAGGGAATCATTGATATAAAGAGTATTTAAAAACCAATAGAATTAGTCTGAGTATTTATTACTGTATCAACAGGTTACGCTATAAAAGCATTACAACAGCATGTTTGACTTAGATAAATGGCAGGAAATTTTTAGTACCATCCGAAAAAACAAGATGCGTACTTTTCTGACAGGATTCAGCGTAGCCTGGGGAATTTTTATGCTGATCATCCTTCTTGGTTCAGGCAAAGGGCTTGAAAACGGAGTGGATCAGCAATTTGCTTCGGCAGCCACCAATGCTATCTGGTTCTGGACCGGACAAACCAGTATGCCTTATAAAGGGATGCAACCCGGAAGGCAAATCAGACTCAGGAATGAAGATTACAATCTGGTGGAGCAAAAGATTGAAAAGATGGAATACGGATCGCCCCGTTATGAAATGTGGCGGGCTGATCTTTCGTATAAGAACCAGGCTTCAGCATTCAGGCTGCGTGGCATTTACCCGTCATTTTTTCACATAGAAACCCTTATGATGATTGAGGGTCGTTTTATTAATCAGACAGACCTGCAGGAATACCGTAAATCTGTTGTCATCAGCCCGCATATCAAAGAAGCCTTGTTTAACGATCCAAATGAAGAAGTACTCGGTAATTACATCAATATCAACGGAGTGCCGTTTAAAATCGTAGGCATTTACACTGATGATAATCCCCGAAATGAAAATGTCCGTATTGCCTACATTCCTATCAGTACTGCCCAGCGCGTATTTGGAGGAGCAAACCGGATTCACCAGTTTTGTCTGACCATTGACGGAAATGCAGAGGAGAGCATTAAGGCGGAAAAGGCTATTCGCGCAGAAATGAGCAGGGTACATCGCTTCGATGTTGAAGATCTGAGGGCACTGGCTAGCTGGAATACGCTTGAACAATATGAAAAGTTCAGGCAGTTATTTTCCGGCATCAGGCTTTTTATCTGGATCATTGGCATAGGAACCATCATTGCGGGCATTGTCGGAGTAAGTAACATTATGATGATTGTGGTGAAGGACCGCACCCGGGAAATCGGAATCCGCAAATCTATGGGTGCAACTCCCTGGTCAATCATTAGCCTTATACTCCAGGAAAGTATTTTGATCACATCTTTTGCAGGATATATTGGACTGGTGCTGGGAGTAGGATTGCTCGAAATGGTTTCCGGACAGATAGATTCGGAATTCTTCAAGAATCCCGAAGCGGACTTCATGACTGCCGTAAGTGCTACCATCGTGTTGATCGTATCCGGTGCCATTGCAGGTTTTATCCCTGCACGGCGAGCCGCTGCCATCAAGCCAATTGAGGCGCTGAGAGATGAATAATATAAATGTAAAAATAAGTGATGGTAAGAAAACCATGACCGAATTACAGAATTATATGATACGTTATCATTGAATTAATCAACTACTGAAACACAACAACATGTTTGACCTTGACAGGTGGCAGGAAATACTCAGCGCAATCAAACAAAATAAATTACGCACTTTTCTCACAGCCTTTGGCGTGTTCTGGGGCATTTTCATGCTGGTCATCATGTTGGGTTCCGGCACCGGCCTGAAAAATGGTGTTACAAGGGGATTTGGAGATTTTGCCACCAACAGCGTATTTATGTGGACAAATACGACCACCGAACCCTATAAAGGACTACCAAGAAACCGTCGCTGGAATTTCCGGAATGCTGACATTCAGGCCCTGAAAAACAATATCAGGGAAATTGAATACCTTGCACCCCGTATACAGGCATGGGGTGGCGAAGGTTCAAACAACGTTGTCAGAAACCTGAGAACGGGTGCGTTCTATATTTATGGTGACTACCCTGAGTGGAACCTGATTGATCCGGTTGACATGATAAGTGGCCGATTCCTCAACCAAACGGATATTTTCAGACGGAGAAAGGTAGCTGTTATTGGCACACGTGTAGCCGAAATGCTTTTTGAACCCGGTGAAGAACCAGTGGGTCAGTACATTAAAATACAAAATGTTTTCTTTCATGTGATCGGAGTGTTCAAGCCACGAAGCACTGATGTAAATTTTGGAGGAGAAAAAACCCAGAGTATTCATATTCCCTTCACAACCCTGCAGCAGGTGTATAATTACGGCGACATTGTTGGCTGGTTTGCCCTGACCGCCCAACCCGATGTTCCGGTAAGTACACTGGAAGAAAAGGCAATCGGATTGCTGAAACGAAGGCACGATGTTGCACCTTCTGATAAACAGGCAATCGGATTCTTTAATATGGAAGAAGAATACAATAAAATGAATGGGTTGTTCGGTGGTATCAATACCCTGATTTGGATTGTAGGTATCGGGACGTTATTTGCGGGGGTTATCGGTATCAGCAACATTATGCTGGTAATAGTAAAAGAACGCACCAAAGAAATTGGAATTCAGCGTGCAATCGGAGCCTCACCTTTCAACATCGTAAGCCAGGTTATCACCGAATCAGTATTTCTTACAACATTGGCTGGTTATATTGGACTGGTAATAGGTGTTGGTCTGGTGGAAGTGATCAACTATATCCTGCTGCAAAGTGGCGAACAAAATAATATGTTCCACAATCCACAGGTTGACTTCAATGTGGCTATTAATGCATTACTGATCCTGATTTTTTCTGGTGCACTAGCGGGATTCATACCTGCACGTAAAGCCATCAGCATCAAGCCGATTGATGCATTAAGATATGAATAAAAACAGATATGTTTTCAATACGTAAAACCAATCATTGTCGTCCATAGTAGAAGAAACAAATTCTGTTTTGTGCTGAGAAAAAATAGTAAACAATAAAATCCGGATTATGAAAACTTTTTTTAGAATCTTTCTCATTGTCATCATTGTTGGTGTGTTTGGCGGCACCATCTATTATCTTTACGGTAAATCAAAACAAAAGCCGGTCATTTATGAGACGGCAGCACCTTTTCGCACTGACATTATTAAAAAGACAGTAGCGACGGGCAAAGTAGTACCTCGCCAGGAAATTGATATAAAACCTCAGGTTTCCGGCATCATTGAGCAAATATATGTAGAACCCGGCCAGCGTATTACACATGGCGACCTTATCGCCAGGGTAAAAATCATACCCAATATGTTAAATCTGGCGAATGCTGAATCGCGGGTGAAACGTGCAGAAATAAGCCTTCAGGACACAAAACGCGCCTTTGAGCGCCAAAAAGACCTGTATGAGAAAAAAGTAATTGCTGAAGCTGAATTTCAGCAATATGAAATGTCTTACCTGAATGCGCTTGAAGAACTTCAGGCAGCCGAAAACAATCTTCAGTTGATTCGCGACGGAGTTGCGAAAAGTCAGGGTACTGTTTCGAATACTCTGATCCGATCAACCATCAGCGGCATGATCCTGAAAGTTCCGGTTGAAGTAGGAAATTCCGTGATCGAAACCAATAATTTCAATGAGGGAACAACCATTGCCACTATTGCAGATATGAGCGAAATGATCTTCAAAGGCAAGGTGGATGAGTCGGAAGTGGGAAATATCCATGAAGGGATGCCTTTGCAGCTTACCATTGGAGCCATTGATAATATGAAATTCGATGCACAGCTTGAACATATTTCACCGCGGGGCATTGAAGAAAATGGCGCTGTCCAGTTCGAAATTCGTGCAGCCGTCACGCTGAAAGACGAGGTTTTTATCCGTGCTGGTTACAGTGCCAATGCCGATATTATGCTTGATAGTCGCAAAGATGTGCTTGCGATAAAAGAAAGCCTCCTGCTTTTTGACAAGGATAGTGCTTATGTGGAAGTGGAAACCAGTCCACAAAATTTTGAACGCAGAGACATATCTCTCGGCCTTTCCGATGGATTAAATGTTGAAATTCTTTCAGGGCTTACGGAAAAAGAAAAGGTGAAAGTGCAAAATGGCAAGAACCAGGAGTAAGAGGTAAGCCTGAGGACAATAACTCCGGTTAAATAAGGCGCTGAGCGTAAGGTCAATCAGTAAGGTCTTACCATCACACCAATGGTTAAAGGCGACATTTCAGGCCCCATGTCTTTTTCAAACAGGTTAGTGAATCCGTAACAGGCTGTAAGATTGATCCATTTATATCCTACCAGGGCATAAGCGCCAAGTCGGTAATTCATGATGTTCGGATTTTTATGCACCTTCTTATTGATGTCATTGGCAGTATTGTTTTCGAAATCTTTGCCTTTATATTTGGTTTTATCCGACATCAGAAAGCCAGCTTTTCCCCCAATGGCAAAATTTATATGTCCTTTGGTCTTGTAATTGAATTCAAGTGGTATCTCAAAGAAGTTCAGGTTCAGTTTGTTTTTTTTAAAAGTGACACCGGAAGGGATTTTTTGAAATGCCGAAACTCCGTCAATAGTTTGTAAATATGCATCCTTCAGATACATATTCTGAGTGGCAACCGATAAACCGCCCGCAACACCAAAATTTGATTTTCCAAATTTATGCTGATACATTATGTAAATATTAACACCTCTGTTGATATTCTTCAAACTGATGGAATCAGGAGTATTGAGCCATATGTCAGAATTGATTTCGAATCCTACACGCAGGTTACGTAGTGAATAAGGACTAACTCCCTGTGCAGTAGTAAAAATGGCAGCAAAAACAAAGACCGGAATAATAAATAATCGTTTCATAATTTTCAATTTAAGAAGTTTCAAAGCTACAACAAATTTTTAAAAAGGTTCTTTATTCTGATCAATAACGAAAAAAAACGCTTATAGTTTTATGGAAGATTTTGGAAGAGTGAAAAACCAACATGTGAGGCCGGTGTATTATGACAATTGAAGAATTTAATAAAACCCCTGAAATGAGCAAGATTGATCCGGAGATGCTCATGCACACCACTCCGGTATGACCGTAAGAGCTAAAAATACTCTGGCCTTTGTACTTCCCAGTACAAAAGTAGATGGCAATTTAAGAACAGCAGTCAAATATGCGTGGCTGGTTCGTAGCTGGGCATATGTGAATTTATCAGTAGCTTTGCCGGACTCTAAGAGATAAAATAGTGACCCGCGAAAATCTGATCGTACTTTTTTATTCGTTGCCGGTTTATCAGTTGCTGTATTATGCAATACAGTTAATCACATTCAGGAAAAACAATCTTTCAGGAAGATACCTGGGATTGTTGCTGTTGGCTATGACCCTCTTTCTGTCCATGAATACAGCGATAAACCTTGGACACCATTTTTTACTGGTACAATATCTTTTTGTGCCTCTGCTTTTAACGTTGTTGCCATTTGGATTTTTGTATTTGCATTCTTTATTTAGAAAGAATGACCAGATAAAAGGTTTTGGAACTTATATTTTGTTTTTGCCAGCCGCAATGTTTCTGACGGCTGTATTCATAGATTTTGTTTTTTCCGGCTTTATGCAACATACCATATTTTTTAAAGATATTGATGGATTATTTAGCAGGCCCGGAACCTTGAACGATATATCGTTAAATATCTTACATGCTGGTTTACTGATCGTTGTGACTGCACAGATTGTTTTTTCAATCCTTAGAATGACCAATCTTTTTAAAACTGAAGAGGACAGGAAAACAGCAGCGCCAGAATATCTGCCACATATCCGGCTGCATTGGGTCAAAATGACTTCTGTCAGCCTGGTAATATTCACATCAGCGTGCACACTGCAATTCTTAATTCCCGGTTTATCAGATATTTATTCAGCAGCTATATTCAATACCCTTGTACTCATCAGCGGTGGGCTTACCGGATATTACGGTATGAAACAGGATGCAATAATGCAAAAGGTTTCTGTTGCTGGTACGGTAAAACCTTTAAATGTTGCAAGAAATACTGATCGTGTGATCAAACCTAAAATGGATATATCTGATGATGAAGTTGCTGAAATCATTGCAAGAATGGAGATTCTCATGATGCAGCAAAAGCCATACCTGATAAAAAGCTATACAATCAATGATTTATGCATGCACTTAGAAGTAAAACGCCACCGTCTTACCATTATCATCAACGATGAAATGGGTACAAATTTCAACAGTCTGATCAACAATTACAGGATAAGGGAAGCGACCCGTTTGCTGGAAGATAATGCACATAATTATACTATTGATGCCATCGCTGATATGGCAGGATTTCGATCACGCTCGTCCTTTTATGCAAGCTTTAAGAAGATTACGGGATTGACACCCAAAGAGTATTTATCAAAAAGCACGGGCAGGGTACGTAAAACAGGAACCTGACCCGCCTCTTTCCTGCAAATTTCAAAAAATGCC
Source organism: uncultured Bacteroidales bacterium (assembly GCA_964419945.1). Lineage (GTDB taxonomy): Bacteria > Bacteroidota > Bacteroidia > Bacteroidales > JAAYJT01 > JAAYJT01. The sequence continues at coordinate 19,715 of CAYQRU010000013.1, forward strand.
TGAAAAGCAAAAAGCTGCCCTGAGGGGGGCAGCTTTGTTAACAATAAACCAGGTATTAGATTTTACATCATTCTTCTGAAACGAATCACCACGAAAGTGATCATTAACAGAATTCCCAGGTAGAGTGCCCAATTGGACAGGGGAACCGGGGGAGGTGGCGGGGGAGGTGCAACTGCTTCAAAAAGATTTTCAAACAATTGCTGCCTGTGTGCTGCCGGTGGGGCATCGGTAAGATAGCCCAAAATGATGGTTTTACCTGCATTGCCTTTCACAATGGCTGCATCACCGTTTCCAAAAGTAGCAAATGGTATTCCTCCTCCTATTGGCACAAGACCGGTGCTGAAAATAGACCAGCCATTATTTGTCAATGTAATCGGGTTTGGAAGATTGTATGCAATCGAAGGGTCAAGGTTTACCATTGTTTGGTTGTTATTAAACGTAAAACTGGTTTCAAAAAGTACCGCAAAATCGTTGTCAGTCTTCCAGTCGTTGAAAACAACGGCACCTCCTGAGGAAATAAAATTAGTCAAAGCTGAAAGAACAGTGGCTTTATGGCCAAATTGTGTCCATGGCCACTGTTGATTAAACGCAACAGCAAGGGCATACGTACCGGTATTCAGTTTAATACTGAAATCGAACCAATCAGTTGCTACTGTGACTGTGTAACCCAGACTTACCAAAGCCTCAGGTATTTTCCCATCCTGAAGTTCATAATCAATATAAAGAAGTGCATCCAGGGCGCCCCGTGTTGAAGATTCAAGTACCTGACCATAGTACTTCTCAAAAGCATTGGGCGAACCTTGCCTGGCATTATTGCCATCAGCAAAAAGAGCAGTTGCAGAGACCACACACAATATAACTGCCAATGAAATTTTTAATAACTGTGCTTTCATAATTCAAGAGTTTGATTAAACATTGTGCAAAGGTATAGAAGGAGCAAGTATCGCTGGCTTATTATATGTGTAATAATCTGTCCTGAATGATTTCGTAAGGACATATTTTTTGCAACCATTTGTTAAAGAGTGTTTTTACATCAGCAATATGTTATCCGGATAAATTTATCCGGACAAAAACGCTGGTTTAGGAGGACAAATACACGGTAAATTGGCCGGCGATTATCAGAATCGGTCTGCGAAATAGATTGTAGCCAGAGTTTTATTGAGCATATAAAGAGTTAAAAATGCTTAACTGCCTTTTAAGGTTTGCCTCAGTAAAAATAACCTACCTGACAATTATCATTTTGTGTGTAGCTTCAAAATGATCGCCCATCAAACGGCACACATACATCCCGGGCGGTAATCCAAGAGCTGACCATTCACAACGGTAATTTCCGGCATCCCGCAACTCATTCACAAGGACTGAAATTTCCCGACCCTCGTGATCAAATACTGACAGCCTGACAAAGGATTGGTTTTTGACCGTGAATTCGATGGTGGTTACCTCACTGAAAGGATTTGGACAAAGATGAAATGAAATCAATGCCGGTGCTGGTTTTGTTATTTCCTGTGTTCCAACAAGCAGAGTAGACTGTTTCAGCACAATATGATCGTTGGGATCAAATTGAACTGCTGTAGGTTGCCGGTCGAAAATCCAATCAAAGCTTTGGAAATTGCTATCATTCATAAATCGGATCAGGGTATCAGTACCTGAGGTGAATGAAATTTTCAGTTCAAGGGGCATTTTGAAAAATACCGTATTGGTTTGTGTCTGATTTGCTTCAAACCTTACGCTCCAGGCATCAGCAGATAGTTCGTTTATGTAATAAATATTATTATAAACCGGGTGGTTGGGTAAAAACACCCATTGATCGAAAAACCAATGCAGGTTCTGTCCGCTCACCTCTTCCATTTTATCCCTGAAATCCCCAATGGTAACCGATTGGTATTTATAATCCACGGTGTCGGAAGCATAGGCTTTCATACCGGCAAAAAACAAGGAGTCACCCAATACATACCGCAATTGATGCATCACACAACTGGCCTTTAAATAGGTGATGGCATAATTGAAAAGCACATTGTTAGGTGGTGGATCAACTGCCCATGCAGGATCTGAAATAGCCCATCCGGGATTATTATTGAGATAGTAACTTGCATTTGCTTTAATTTCAGTGTGATAGGCCTCATAACCGTACCGGTGTTCATACCAGAATGCTTCTCCCCAGGTGGCAAAAGCCTCGTTGATAAAGAGATCCGCCCAGGTTGCGCAGGTGATCATATCGCCAAACCACTGATGCATGTATTCGTGTGCCACCAGACTTTCGTACCAGCAACCAGGGCAAAGATTGGTAAGGGTTTGATTTTCCATACCACCCCACACAAACTGGTTGTTCAGGGTTGCAAAACCATTTTTCTCAAAAGGATGTTCACAAAATGCTTCTGAGAAGACAGTAGTCATTTCTCCTATCATGTTTTGAATCTGAACCGGATTCTCATTGCTGTTATAGTAGAATCGGATAGGCACATATTCACCGGGATCGGACAGTTTTGGCCAGTACACAATATCGAGTTTGTAATTTACCCGGCTGCTGATGGACATGAGGTAAGTAGCTATGGGATGAATGCTTACCCAATGATAAATCAATGCGTTATCCACAAAAGTTGAATCTTCCAGCCTTCCGTTGGAGCCTAATTTTACATTGGTGGGAACCCTTGCTTTCAGCGACATCGTGGCCTTGTCGGAAGGTTGATCCCAACACGGAAACCAACGCCTTGCACCCTGAGGTTCGTTATCGGTGAAGACAAAACCCTGAAGTGCAAAAAAAGCATTGTCGTTCACATTCTTATGCGTATAATACACCTTAACACTGGCCTCTTCTCCGGGCTGTAAGGTTTGCCCGAATAGTAGAGTAAGCCAGTTATCGGAGTGGGTAAACGAAATGGCAGGAGCACTCACTGAATCAATGATCAGTGAGTAATTTTCAGCGTTCAACCGGATGAAGCTCAGTGCCGAATCTACCCTGAAAGTAATTTCGTTGCTCGCTTTGAAGTATTTGGAATATGGCACCTGGTAGCAACTGAAAATATCCATTTCCAGGTCATAGTTCAGCACATCGTAGGAGTGTCGTGGAGCCGAACTTCGCATTTCTTTGCTTTTCAGCGTATAATTACTTTGCGATTTTTTCATCGAACACCATTCAGAACCCTTGATAATGTGCGCCGGTTGGGCAAGGATTGCTGCCGCCTGGATGATAATCAGCCAGACAAAAAATAGTATCTTGTTCATTTTGAAGCATTTTGGGTTTGATAAGAAATATATATCTAGCAGACAGTAAAAGTAATCTTTTATCAGGGTACTTTTGCTTTTTGCATTGATTCAGTAAAATTATGATCCGTACCCAGGTTGTTTCAAGCCACTGACATATGATGAATGAATGTACCCGTGATTATTTTGTTTGTGATGGTAAGCTGAAAAACATCTCAGAGTTCCCGCAATATTTCAGCAATCCGGCACGGTATATCTATGAAGTTTTCCGTGTGCAGGAAGGAATTCCCATATTCATTGAAGATCATCTGGAACGGTTATGGAATACAGCCAGTATTTCAGGTGTAACGCTTCCGTTCAGCAGTCTTGAAATTCTTGATGCTATTCATCTTCTGATCCATTCAAACCCGCACGGTGAGGGCAACATCAAAATATTCATCAGCCTTCCTTCACATGATCCTGTGATCACCATGCTCTATTTTACGCCACATCAGTATCCGTCGAAAGAGCAGTTTGAAAAAGGCGTTGCGGTGCGCTTGTTCAGAGCTGAACGCACGCATCCGAATGCCAAGGTAATGGATGTTTCATTACGTGTTGCCACGGATCTGCTAAAAGCAAGCGAAGATGTGTACGAAGTGTTGCTCATTGACAGTCAGGGCTTTATAACTGAGGGCAGTCGCTCAAATGTATTTTTTGTTCAGGATGAAAAGCTGATAACGCCACCGGTTCACACAGTTCTTGAAGGAGTAACCAGAAAACAGATCCTGCATATTTGTATTGAAAACGACATAGCAGTCATCGAAAAACCTGTTCACTACTCCCAACTCAATACGCTGGGAGCAGTTTTTATTTCAGGTACATCGCGAAGGGTGCTGCCGGTTTCCCGCGTTGATGATCGTATCTTCGATCCTGACACGTATCCGGTGCGACAGTTGCAGCAGCTTCTGGGAAAGAGGGTAATTGAATATATTGACCGTACAAAAGTCAAAAAGGAATCAGAAACAGGATGCTGAGAAATTTACCTTCCGAGTAATCTGAGCATAGTCCGGCCAATACCTGCAGGTGAATCCACCACATGGATTCCGCAGGATTTCAGAATCTGCTTTTTGGCCTCGGCAGTGTCGCTGTGCCCGCCGATGATGGCGCCTGCATGTCCCATAGTACGGCCCCTGGGAGCTGTGGCTCCGGCAATGAAAGCTACCACTGGTTTGGTTCCATGATCTTTAATCCAGGCTGCCGCTTCGGCTTCCATACCGCCACCAATCTCTCCAATCATCACAATGCCTTTGGTATCCGGATCATGCATAAATAATTCAATGGCATCGCGGGTGGTGGTTCCTACTATTGGATCGCCGCCAATGCCAATGGCAGTGGTCTGACCCAGGCCTGCTTTGGTTAACTGATCAACGGCTTCATAGGTAAGGGTTCCTGAGCGGGAAACAATTCCTACTACTCCTTTCTGGTGTATGAAGCCTGGCATGATACCGATTTTTGCCTCGCCCGGAGTAATGATACCGGGGCAGTTCGGCCCGATGAGCCGGCAATTTTTATCTTTCAGGTACTCTTTCACCTGCACCATATCCTGAACTGCTATGCCTTCAGTGATACAGACAATCACCCTGATACCGGCTGCAGCCGCTTCCATGATGGCATCAGCAGCGAATGCCGGAGGCACAAAAATGAGCGAAACGTCAGCACCGGTCTTTTTTACCGCATCAGCAACGGTGTTAAATACCGGCCTGCCGAGATGGATCTGGCCACCCTTGCCAGGTGTTACTCCACCTACCACATTGGTTCCGTATTCAATCATCTGGCCTGCGTGAAAAGTGCCTTCGGTGCCGGTGAAGCCCTGGACAATAACTTTAGAGTGTTTATTTACGAGTATGCTCATGTTTTGGATTAATTAATATCGGTTTTGTACGTATAACTTTATTAAAGTAGCTTGTCGGCGATAACAGGTATACATGAAACAAACGGCAAAGATAAATGCATTTGGTGATTTGAATCTTGTTCAGGCTTGTTTGAAATCAGCTTTTATACCCCGGAATTGGTTAACCGGATCTGATACTCCCGGTATATCCGGATTTTCAAACAACCCTGCTGACGAAAAGTTCAATCACGAATACTGGCACTGTAGTACACAGTTCGCATCTTTTATATTAAGAACCAATATGTTGCGTTTCATATCAGTGCAACAGTTTATAAATCATTTCTCTCATCAGCTCTCCCTCTGGAGTGGATTCGTTGTTCACACCTTTGATGCGGAGGTCATATTCACGAAGTATCGAAATATTCATGGCCAGTCTCTGATAACTCAGGTTTCTGCCTGCCTCAGTATACTCCCGGGCAAAGAATGCATTAATTCCCAGCGCCGTCGCAATGCTGTTGGGCGATTTGTCAATCAACTGATGGTACATCATGACTTTCACAAAATACTGATAGAGCATGGGGATTACTTTGAGCAGCGCATTTTCTTTCAGGTTTGCAACAAAATAATTTACGATCATGTTGGCTTTTAAAATATTTTTTTGCGCAATTGCCCTTTGAAGCTCAAAAACATTGTAGTCCTTGCTGATGCCAATATGCCGTTCGATAATATCCTCATTGATTTCTGAACCAGGCTTCAGATTTATAAACAATTTATCAAGCTCATTGGCAATTTTTCCCAGGTTGTTTCCCAGGTGTTCAGAGAGCAGTATGGCCACTCTGGGAGTGATGGAAAATGAACGGTTTTTTAAATAAGCAACAATCCAGTCAGGAATTTTATCATCATAAATTTTTGATGATTCAAAGAATACACCTTTTTCTTTAATTCTTTTACCCACTTTGGTACGTCCGTCAAATTTACTGTATTTGTAGCATAATACAAGGATGGTGCTTTCCAGTGGTTTTTCAAGATATTGCTCTAAGCCGTCAAAATTTTCAAGATCCTGGGCTTCTCGAACAATTACCACAAAATGAGTGGCCATCATCGGAAAGCGCTTGCAGTTGCTTATGATGGATGCCATATTGGTATCGCGCCCATAAAGGATCAGCTGATTGAATTCTCGCTCAGTATCGTTCAGGGTATTTGTTTCAATGAATTCCGCAATCAGATCAATATAATAGGATTCATCGCCGGTGAGCAGATACACCGGATGAAAAATCCTTTTTTTCAGATTGGCGACTATTTCGTTATAGTTCATTTGAATACCATATAATAAGTTGGGTAGATTAATCGAAACGAAGGTGTTTGACGGTTAGGCCGTCATTGATGAGCTGGTGCAGAGAATCAATACCAATCCTGAGATGGTCTTCAACAAATTTTTCAGATACCATCTTATCGCTTTCGGCGGTTTTTATTCCCGAAGAGATCATTGGCTGGTCGGAAATCAGCAACAATGCCCCTGTAGGGATCGCATTTGCAAAGCCTACCGAAAAAAGGGTGGCCGATTCCATATCCACGCCCATACATCTGATTTTCAACAGATAATTCTTGAAGTCTTCGTCATATTCCCAAACGCGGCGGTTGGTGGTGTAAATAGTGCCAGTCCAGTAATCCTTTTTATGATCGCGGATGGTGGTCGAAACCGCTTTCTGCAGGCTAAATGCCGGAAGTGCCGGAACTTCAGGAGGGAAATAGTCGTTGGAAGTTCCTTCTCCCCGTATTGCTGCAATGGGTAAAATCAGGTCGCCAAGCTGATTTTTTACTTTGATGCCTCCGCATTTTCCTAAAAAAAGACAGGCTTTTGGTTGCACTGCGCTCAGCAAATCCATGATGGTGGCTGCATTGGCGCTTCCCATGCCAAAATTGATCATGGTAATCATTCCGGCTGTGGCACTTGGCATCGGGCGGCTGACACCCTGTATGGAGATATTGTGCCACCTTGAAAACAAATCCAGGTAATTACTGAAATTCGTAAGTAAAATATATCGGCCGAACCGTTCAATCGGAGTGCCGGTATATCGGGGTAGCCAATTATTAACAATGTCCTGTTTGGTTTTCATGAACGTATGTATTGAAGGTTTCTTTATTACCGGAATGAGGCAAAAGTAAGCGTTTTGAAAAAATCTGATTACTTTTATCCTCTTTTACCAAAGAAATTAATGGAATTTCCACAACTCAACCTGCCGGCTTTCGGCTTCAATATACGGGTTCTCGGCGATAAAAGGGAAATCTTTGACCCTGTCAGAAAGATATTTGTTGCTTTGACGCCTGAAGAATGGGTAAGGCAACATTTTTTGAATTTTCTGATGACTGACAGGAAGATGCCTGCGGGATTGATTGCAGTGGAAAAACAGATTTTTGTGAACCGGCTCAGCCGGCGTTGCGATATTGTGGTGTATGATACAGGCAGCCATCCGGCAATGATCGTCGAGTGCAAGGCACCACAGGTGAAAATCAGCCGCCGGACATATGAACAGGCCATGCGTTATAATATCTCATTGAATATCAAGTACCTGGTACTGACGAACGGAATGTCTCATTTTTGTTTTGAACTCAATTATGAAACAGGCCTCAGCCAGCAGAAAAATTTCATACCTGCCTTTCATGAACTTTAACCAGGCCATCATATTCCGTTACTTATTGAATTCTTCAGACACCGGCAGATTATAAAAATTATGTACTTTTACACTCTCAGAAATATTGCGTATGAGTTTGATCAGTCCTAATGAATTTGCACGGGCATTGTCTCTACAGAAGATAGGCTTAAAGTCGCTGGCAATACCCCTGATGAGATTGCTGAAAATACAAAGGATCAACAATATATATCAAAAGTTCAGTCATTATAACGGCCTTGAATTTCTGGATGCCTGCCTTGACGAATTACAGATCAGCTACGATATACCAGTTAATGATTTTAAAAATATTCCTACCTCAGGTGCTGTGGTTTTTATCGCCAACCATCCCTATGGAGGCCTTGACGGACTGCTGTTGATACGACTTATTGCCGGGATCAGAACGGATATCAAGGTAATGGCCAATTATATCCTGAAAAATGTCAGGCCACTTGCCGGTTATTTTTTGTCCGTTGATCCTTTTGAGAGGAAAGACAGCACACAAAAGAGCCTGGCCGGAATTAAGAATTCACTGGAAATACTTGCAAACGGAGGATGTCTGGCGATTTTTCCAGCCGGAGAAGTTTCAGCATTTCATACGAATTCAAAAAAAATCACTGATAAAGCATGGAATCCCATGATCGGCAAGCTGATAGCAAAGTCAGGGGCCAGGGTGGTTCCGATCTACTTTAGCGGCAGCAACAGTTTGCTTTTTAACCTGCTGGGATTGATTCATCCGAGGCTACGCACTGCAAGGCTGCCATCCGAGTTGCTGAACAAGAAAAAATTCGCGCTTAAAATCCGGATCGGGAAGCCCATCAGTGCGGAAGACATCGCAGAGTTTAAAGACAATACGCAATTGATGCGTTTTTTAAGAGCAAAGACCTATGCTTTGGCCACATCCCTTGAAATAAAAAAGAACTATTTTACCATCCCGTTGCGCGCCAAAGCCATTCCGGAGAAAATTATTGAGCCGGTTGAACAGGAACTGCTTGAACAGGAAATTACCAGAATCCGCCAAACCGACATGATCATTGAATTTCAGGATTTTGAAGTATATCTGTCGGAGTCGGGTGATGTCCCCAACCTGCTAAGGGAAATCGGACGATTGCGCGAAACCACCTTTCGTGAAATAGGCGAAGGAACCAACCGTGCCATTGATATTGACGAATTCGACCTGTATTATCACCATTTGTTTATCTGGTCGAAATCAGAAAAACGAATTGTCGGAGCCTACCGGATCGGCAAAGGAAACGACCTGTACAATAAATTTGGCGTAAAAGGATTTTATGTCAGCACTTTATTCAATATTCACCGGAAAATGCATCCCATACTCAGGCAATCACTTGAATTGGGCCGATCTTTTATTATCAAAGAATATCAGCAAAAGGTTTTCATTCTCATGTTGTTGTGGCGGGGAATCCTCACATTCATACGCCGTAATCCCGAATACAGATATCTGATTGGACCAGTGAGTATCAGTAATCATTTTCTGAAAATTTCGAAAGCCCTGCTGGTGCATTATATCCGAAAAAACTTTTACGACCACGAACTGGCAAAATATGTTTCTGCAAAAAAAGAATTTAAAGTCAGGCTTGCTGATATTGATGCCGAAATTTTGCTGAAGCATGACAAGACCATTTTCATGAAAACCATTGATGACATCATTTCGGAACTTGAACCTGAAGGATTCAGAACACCTGTTCTCCTGAAAAAATATCTGAAACAAAATGGGAAAATCATAGGATTTAACATTGATCCCAAGTTTAACAATGCCCTGGATGGGTTTATCATCATGGATATTCATGATGCACCGGAAGAAACCCTGCAAATGCTTGAGAAACAAACGGTTCAAACGCAAAAACAGCCATTGTGCCAAACCTGAGAATGATAAATACTCATACTGCACAGTCACTCTCAGAAATTTTTCGCCATTCTGTTTATCATCAGGGTTTTACCGGCGAAGCCATGTTGCAGCCGGCTACATGAACGGGGATTGTCATCCCTGCATTGTTTAACCAGGATTGGTCAGCAAAAATTTAAATAACTGATTTTCAACAAATTATATAAATTTTCGCGATTGAAATATTTTGTTTTATTTCAATGCATTGCAGCTTTAGTGATGAACCGGGATGCAACAGGAATAATTTTTAATTTGAAGCTTGTTGAATAAAAATTTATACATTTGCGCGTACATTAAAAAATACTGACATCATGAACCGATTAGTCATCCGAATCCTTCTTACAGTGGTTATTATCATCCTTGGATATCTTGTTGTTGAGAGTATTATGAGGCCGGTGCGCTTTAAACATGAGCTTCAGCACAGGAAGAATATAGTTGTGGCCCATTTGAAAGACCTGCGCTCTATTCAATTGACTTACAGGACACTTAACAACAGCTATGCAGGCAGCTTTGATACCCTGCTTGATTTTCTCAGGAACTCAAAGATTCCGGTAGTTAAAATAGTTCCTGATCCTACAGATACAACATTTACCCGTACCATCAATGATACTATTGACTATATCAGGGCAGCCGACTCTCTGTTGAAAAATGCCCCATATGTGCTTGATTCACTGCCGTATATTCCTTTTTCAGGGGGCGAAAAATTTGAGTTGAGTGCAGGACGCATTGACCGCGGAGGCGTGATGGTAAATGTTTTTGAAGCCAAAGCTCACCTGAATACATATTTGAAAGGTCTTGACCAACAACTTCTCAGGAACCTGGTAGCTTCGGAAGAGCAGATAGGCCGTTTTCCCGGCTTAAAATTAGGCTCCATGACTGAGCCTTCCACCGATGGTAACTGGGAATAACACCTGCATTGAATGTTTGAAATTTCACCGGTTCACCGATTTGTGGATTCCGGAATAAATTATTTGTTTACAAATAATTACAATTTATCCATCCGTATTTTACCGGATGGATTTTCTTATGCGATATTCGATATACAAAAAGAAAAATTTCTTGCTGTCGAAGAATTTTTACTTCCTGCCCAACTCAGGGTTCCGGGAGCATTTGGTTCGCAGGATTACCTGCTCTGGCTTGATGCCATAATCAATCAAAATTATCTTTTAAAGGAGAGTTTTAATAAAATCTATGTACTGGTTGGTGGTGCTACGTACACTTTACTGCCAACTCCCCTTTTTGATACATCGAAAGCACGTATGTATCTGGCATTCAATCATCCGCTGGGTAGCGAAGAGGTGATTGGCTATGATATGATCACTGCACCTGAAGCATGTTTGATTTATGCTGTTCCGGGGAGGCTGAGTGAATGGGCAGGCAAAAATTTTCCGGCTGCCCGTCGTTTTCATGTCTGTGGCTCACTGATCAGGAGCTTTTTTCTGCAGTTCAGAGGTGGCAGCCCGGTGACGCGTGTGCTTGCAAATATTCAACCGGGAATCTTCGATATAATTATCTTCAGAGGTTCTGTATTTCAATTGTGCAATACATTTCACTACACTACCGAAACCGATTTGCTTTATTACCTGTTGTTTGTAACAGAACAGTTAAAAATCAATTCCGAAGAATCGCCGTTATACCTTTCAGGCAGGATTGAGAACAACAGCGAACAAGGCAGATTACTCAATACCTATTTCCGTTTTGTGGAGTTGATCCCGGAAACAAATGAACGAAGGTTCACTGCGGTATTCGATGGTGCCCCCCTGCACCATTATTTCGATCTTTTAAATGTTTCGTTGTGCGGATAATCAGGGGAACACACCGGGGACGACAGATAATTCCTCCCAAAAACCTGCCGGTGAGGCCGACAACCGACTATGCAAAAGAAGCACTTTTCAATATTCTTGAGCATACATTTGATTTCGAAGGCATGGAAGTACTTGATCTGTTTGCCGGTACAGGTAGTATTTCCTATGAATTTGCCTCACGTGGTTGCAAAAGTATCACCGCAGTTGATATGCATCAGGGCTGTATAACATTTATCACAGATACGGCAAAGAATCTTTCCTTTGATCACATCAGGGTCGTCAGAAGTGATGTATTCAGATTTTTACGCTATAACAAAAAGCCTTTCGGTATTGTGTTTGCCGATCCGCCATTTGTGCTGGATCGCCTTGCAGAACTTCCGGCGCTGGTATTAAACAGGAAAATACTGGCAGAAGGTGGCAGGTTTATTCTTGAACACCCGGGCACTTTCGACTTTTCCGGTCATGAGTTTTTTTCAGAGCAGAGAAACTACGGAGGGGTAAACTTCAGTTTTTTCGATTTATCAATGGGTTGAGATAAGCCTGATAAGGTTGCCGGCAATCAATTGATGCTCACGGTATTTACTTCCTGTTTGAACCTGTTGCAGCAAGCGGTTGATCCTGTCGGTATCAAATCCGGGGGTTCCTGACAAATCAAACATTCCCCTGATCAATACCAGTTCGCGTAAGCGGTTATCTTTCAGGATAGTATCTTTGCCCAGCATTTCCATCATCATGTGATGCGAATTCGGTGATTCCAGCGCTGTAATGATGCTTCTGCGATCATACGCGGGATAGGTCAGCAGGTATTTTTCAAAAAACTGCCGGAAAAAATCCATGTATTCCATATGATCGTAAAGTACTTCATTGCTGAGCAGGTATTTTTCTGCCAGGCTGTTGCGGTTCAAAGCCTTGCTCATCATTTCAATGGAAGCGGTTTTATATGTGAGCAAATCGTTGAACCAGGCATTGTCAATTCCCGGAAAACGGTTGTACAACTCCTGAATATACTTTTTTGCCAGTACTGCGCCATTGCTTCGCAACAATGCCATGGAATTTTCGGCAAGGAACTGATCATGAAATGTAAAGAAATCACTTACCAGTCTGTTCAGTTCAAATTGCCACGGATTCAGCAATTCATAATGCAGCCAGGGTATCTGGAAGGGAGCAATATCCTTGTCGCGGAATTTTTCGCTTAAGATACCCGTGATCTTCAAATGATATTGCCTGCCCGGTTCCAGTAGAATCTCACATTTCTGAATGCCTATCTTCAGCATTGTAAATGTGGTTTGTTGAATTTCAGCGACGATCTCAAAGGTGTCATTCGCTGACACGGTACTTTGGGTTAAAGTCCTCTCTGTATTCGACACATAATCTGAGTAAGTGATGAGCTCAACCGGCAGGCTTGATGCACCCGGAGCCGAGCCTTGAATCACAGTGGTTTCAGCATGAAGTTGCCATGAAAAAACCATTACAGGAATACATGCAGCAATCTGTTTCAAGCACATTCTGACTTACTTTTTCTGAATGGAAATGCTTATGGCTTCAGGCACAAAAGACCCAGGATCTCCTCCGTTTCGGATGATATCGCGCACAATGGAAGAAGTAAGGGCTGAGTATTGAGGGAGGGTGAGAAAAAATACTGTTTCGAGGTCAGAGTGAAGTTGTTTGTTGATCTGACCGATACTGCGTTCAAACTCAAAATCGGCCGATGTTCTTAGTCCGCGAAGAATGTAAGTTGCATGTACCTGCCTGCAAAAGTCCACCGTCAATCCATTGAACGATGCAACTTTAATCTCCGGATATGCTGCAAATACCTGGCTGATCCATTGCATACGCTGTTCAACCGGGAAAAATGACTGTTTTTCGGCATTGATTCCAATGGCAATAATAATTTCATCGAAAAGAGGCAGGGCGCGCAGGATCACATTTTCATGCCCGCGGGTAATCGGATCGAAAGAACCCGGAAAGACGGCTGTTTTTTTCATGCAAAGAATGTAATGAACAATGTATTTGGTTTTTCCCGGCCTGGAGGCCGGGATCGTAAAAGTCCGGGGCCCTGAAAGGCCGCATATTTGCAAATTAATCAGACTGATAACGTATTTTCCAGGGAGTATATTTCGCAACAAAATGAAGGGCAAGTTCCCGCAGGTTCGCCCAGGTACTGCTGATCTTTTCCTCTATCCCCTCAGCGCCGGTCCATTCAACCCCTGAAATTCCCTCATTTTCCTGCGGCCTCAGCAAAGCATCCGGTTCACCGGTCTCCATGGCAAACCAGCGGGAGATTTTCAATATTGTTTTTCCCTTTTCCCTGTAAACGTGATACGTGGTTTCAAGGGGGGCTGTAATCCTGATGGCTCCAATACCGGTTTCTTCTTCTACTTCTCTCATGGCTGCATGCTCTGGGCTTTCCTGCGGATCAATCTTGCCTTTGGGAAGATCCCACCGGCCACGCCTCAGAATCCACAACATACCTTTATCCGGATGGTATACTATACCCCCGGCAGCATGCACAGGGGTGTATAATGATTCAAAATCCCCACGCAACAAATCAGGATTATTGGAGTTTATGATGACCAGTTTACTGGTTTCATCATCCTGGTCAAAAGTTTCGATAACTTGCTTAAGTTCAGATAATCCCCTGTAAGAATAAATACGGATTCCTCTCCGGTTGATGTCACCTGGAACTTCACCTGTCAGAATTACGGGTTTTTCGTTGATAAAAACTTTATACATTTGCCGCATGAAAAATAACAATGAGGTTGCTTCGGTCAGTGCTGAACTGCTGCTGCAAATTAAAGCAATTAAGCTGGATATAAAGAAGCCTTTCACCTGGGCGTCAGGAATTATTTCCCCGATCTACTGCGATAACCGCAAAACTTTATCCTACCCCAAAATACGCACTTATATACGCCAGGAAATGGTAAAACTGATCAACGAACAGTTTGGTCCGGTTGACGTTATCGCCGGCGTTGCCACCGGAGCCATTGCTCAGGGTGCCCTGGTGGCCCAGGAACTTGGCCTGCCTTTCGTGTATGTGCGCTCATCAAAAAAAGATCATGGACTAGCCAGCCAGATAGAAGGGGTGGTGGAATCCGGACAATCGGTGGTAGTGGTTGAAGATCTTATTTCTACCGGAAAAAGCAGTCTTGAAGTGGTGAAAGTACTCAAAGATGCCGGCTGTCTCGTAAAAGGCATGGTTGCAATTTTTACTTACGGACTTCCGGAAGCAAAAACAAACTTTGCCCAGGCTCAGGTGCAACTGCACACCCTCACCACGTATGATGCTCTTATCCAGAAAGCAATTGAGAATGAATATATCAGCAAGGAAGACATGAAAGCATTGCTGACCTGGAGAGAAAATCCATACGCATGGGGTAAACCCGAATAATTCCTTGCATGCAAATCCAGAGCATTAAACACCTCATTGCCCGAAAACCGGCTGAAGTGTATTTTTTTATTCAGGATTTCCGTAACCTCGGAGTAATCATGCCCGATCAGGTAAATAATTACAGGGCAGGCGCCGATGAATGCAGTTTCGAGATCAGTGGCATGGGCGAGGTCTTTCTTGTGGTCAAAGAAAGGATTGAAAATCAAAGAGTCAGCGCTGTTTCAGCAGGGAATACCTCCATTCAGTTTGAACTGCGTGTGGAACTTGAGCCTGAGAATGAAAATTCCACCTCTGCCATCATCTATCTTCATGCTGATATTAGCCCCATGCTGGCGATGATTGCCAAAACTCCGCTCAACAATTTCATAGATATTATGGCTGCCAGACTGAGGGATGTATTGGTTTTGTGAATTGCCAGTGGTTTTTCTTCGCTTTTATGACCAACAGGGATGAATCGCTTCTCCGTATCTTTCCGGCTAAGAATCATGCCCAACTCAGGGAATCTGCATGTATTTATGACTTTGCAGAGAAATACACCAGGACGGATTGGCCTTAATGTA
The DNA here is from genome assembly GCA_964419945.1 of uncultured Bacteroidales bacterium. Classification (GTDB taxonomy): domain Bacteria; phylum Bacteroidota; class Bacteroidia; order Bacteroidales; family JAAYJT01; genus JAAYJT01. The sequence continues at coordinate 35,111 of CAYQRU010000013.1, forward strand.
TTCGATAATGCGGGGCATGATGGTATTTCTCCGGCTCCATTCCGGCTGAAGGTACAGCAGGGTGGAAGCGGGGACTTTTTGTGCAAGCTGTTCCGCAAATGTAAAATAGCTTTCATCCAGCACCACCACTTTCAGTTCGCTGGCGATCAGAAAGATCTTTTCCTGAACGGCGACATCTTTTTTGGGTGAAAGGCAAATCCAGTCCCAATCCCCGCTAAATGGTCCGGAACCGGAAGTCTCCAGAAAAAGCCTCAGGCCGGCAGCTTTTAACACGTTGCATAACGGCGTCAGATTATAAAGCAAGGGTTCTCCGCCTGTAACGACCACCGATCCGGCAGGGCACATTTTTGCCCGTTCTGCCATTTCAGCGACATTTCTGAGCGGATACAACCCCGCATTCCAGGATTCCCCCGAATCGCACCAGTAGCAGGCATTATCGCAACCGCCAATGCGTATGAACCAGGCAGCTTTGCCTGTATGATATCCTTCTCCCTGCAACGAGTAAAACTCTTCCATTACAGGCAGCCAGGTGCCATCGGTAACACGGCGGTCATGGCAGGATTGCATACCACTCAGGGATAAATTTCTTTTTTCGCTGCTTTCAGTGTGTTTTGCAGCAATCCAATAATGGTCATTACTCCCACACCCCCGGGTACAGGAGTGATGAAAGAAGCTTTTTTCGAAACCTCATCGAATTTCACATCACCGGTCAGCCGGAACCCCCCTTTTTCTGTATCTTCAATCCGGTGGATGCCCACATCAATCACAACGGCGCCGTTTTTAACCATCCCGGCGCTGATAAATCCCGGTTTCCCGATGGCGGCAACAAGAATATCGGCTTGCCTCGTAAGTGAAGGCAGATCGTGCGTTACGCTGTGGCAAATGGTAACCGTACAATTGCCGGGCTTTGCCTTGCGCGACAGAAGCAGGGCCATGGGTGTTCCGACAATGTTGCTGCGCCCGGCAATGACACAGTGTTTTCCTTCGGTTTCGATGTCGTAATATTCAAGCAATTGCAGGATACCGTAAGGAGTGGCGGGTAAATAAGAAGGAAGGTGCTGGGCCATGCGTCCGGTATTCAGCGGATGAAAACCATCTACGTCCTTTGCCGGATTGATGCGTTCGATCACCTTTGCGGCCGAAATATGCCGGGGTAATGGCATTTGCACAATAAATCCGTCCACTTCATCGTCGGTATTGAGGAAATCAATGGCTTCGAGGAGCTTACCTTCGCTGATGTTTTCAGGAAATCGGTAAACCGAAGAGGTGATGCCAACGCTTTTGGCGGTTTTCTCCTTGTTGTTCACATACGTCACGCTGGCCGGATCTTCGCCCACAATGACAGCAGCCAGGTGCGGAGGCCGTAAACCATCGTCAATCATGGAGGCAACATTTTTGGCGATTTCTTCTTTCTTGAGGTTGGCTACCAGTTTTCCGTCAATGAGTTTCATAGGTTATTTTTTAAAATCCGGCGGGTGCGCAGCACCCGCCGGATTGTGTG
>CAYQRU010000013.1:36621-44303 GCA_964419945.1 uncultured Bacteroidales bacterium
TTGTAATATTTTTTGGTTTTTTTTTTTTTTTTTTGGTTGTCTACTTTTTTTACTAAATTTTTTTTATTTTTTTTTTTTTAAAAAGCGGGGGGGGGCCCACCACCCGCCGGATTGTGTGTTTTTATACGTCCTGTCGCCCGAAGCAATCGGATGAATGATCATCTCCTGTTTCTCCTGGCTTGTTGCATCATATTCATCATATTTTTCATTCCCCCGCCCGAAACAGCCTTCATCATTTTACGTGTTTCTTCAAATTGTTTTACCAGTTGATTTACCTCCTGGATATCGTTTCCACTTCCAAGGGCAATCCTCTTGCGCCGGCTGCCGTTCAGCACCGAAGGATCGCTGCGTTCCTGCGGGGTCATTGACTGGATGATGGCTTCTATGCTTTTGAACGCATCATCGTCCATGTCGAGGTCTTTTACCATTTTACCCATTCCGGGGATCATTCCCATCAGATCCTTGACATTACCCATTTTCTTTATTTTTCGTATCTGGGCAAGAAAATCATCGAAATTGAATTGGTTTTTAGCAATTTTCTTTTGCAGGGCACGTGCCTGTTCGGCATCGTACTGCTCATGGGCGCGTTCCACCAACGAGACCACATCGCCCATTCCGAGGATACGGCTGGCCATACGGTCGGGGTGGAATACATCAATGGCATCGGGTTTTTCGCCGATACCAACGAACTTGATGGGTTTATTCACAACAGACATGATCGAAAGTGCTGCACCGCCACGTGTGTCACCATCAAGTTTGGTGAGCACAACCCCATCAAAATCAAGCACTTCATTGAATGCCCTCGCAGTATTCACGGCGTCCTGTCCGGTCATGGCATCCACTACGAACAGGATTTCCTGGGGATTCAGTGCCTCTTTCAGAGCGGCGATCTCGCGCATCATCTCATCGTCAATGGCAAGGCGGCCGGCGGTATCCACAATCACCACCTGGTGCCCGATATTGCGGGCATGCTGCACAGCCCTTCTCGCAATTTTTACAGGTTCACGGTTGTCTTCTTCGGTGTACACATCCACACCAATCTGGCTTCCCAACACTTTCAACTGCTCGATGGCGGCCGGGCGGTACACATCGCACGCAGTAAGCAGGGTTCTTTTTCCACGTTTACTCCTGATGTGGTTGGCCAGCTTGGCTGAGAAGGTCGTTTTTCCTGAACCCTGCAGGCCGGCAATGAGAATCACGGAAGGATTGGCTTTGATATTGATGTCGGCGTGCTGTCCACCCATGAGGGTTACCAGTTCATCATGCACGATTTTTACCATGAGCTGGCCGGGAGATATAGCTTTGAGTACATTCTGCCCCAGTGCTTTTTCTTTGACCGTATCGGTAAACTGTTTGGCAATTTTAAAACTCACATCGGCATCGAGCAATGCCCGGCGTATATCTTTCAGCGATTCGGCAACATTGATCTCGGTAATATGACCCTGGCCTTTGATGATCCGGAAGGCACTTTCAAGGCGTTCGTTCAGGTTTTCAAACATCGGGGTAAAAAATTTTGGAGTGCAAAAGTAAGCAATAAGTCGGAAAATCAGAGCTAAATTGACACAGGCGCTGAGAAACACAGGAATAACGCCCCTGAATATTACGACCGCCCACACAGGCGCAGCGCAGTGGTGTAAAGAAGAGATCTCAGATTTTGCGACGACGGCTTTTGTAACAGGTCTGAAGCTCTGAATATTAAAATCTTAGCATGCAGAGGATGACTTTTTATGATCGCAGGTGATGAAACAAAAAACTTTTTTTACACAAATTGTTGATTGTATTGGATAAATCCTTTATCTTAGCCCCCTTTTTCAAATTGAAAAATCCGGGGATTTTATGCGCATCCTGATCTCCATCCACAATTGCAGACCGCCTTAGTGTGTCATATTCTGTGTTGACAATCAATCAATTATATATCAGGCTTTATTTTATGTTTAACCAAAATTCAAAAAGTATGAAAAAGCTATTACTGTTTATCACAACAATGCTTTTATGGACATTTAGTCTGTATTCAGTGAATGTACAGGTTGGATCAGGTACAACTACAGGATCCTATTTTCCAATCTATTCCTGCTATGGCTACAATTACAGCCAGCAAATTTATTTGCAGACTGAAATTCAGGATGGAGGTGGTGGCGCAGGACCTATCACCAAAATAAGATTTTTCTACAGTACAGGAGGTACGACTTTCGCCAATTGGGCCAACTGGACAATTTACTTGGGTAATACGAATAAAACGATTTTTTCAGGCACAACCGACTGGGTACCCATTGGTGAGTTAACTCAGGTGTTTTCCGGAAACATTCCAACACCTGTAGCCGGAACCTGGGTTGAAATCACCTTATCCACACCTTTTGACTACACGGGAGGAAATCTCGTGGTGGCAGTTGATGAAAATTCTGCCGGCTACAGTTGCACTGCAGCCTGGCGTTCTTTTGCCTCAGGTTCAAACAGGGGTCTGTTGTATTACAACGATAATACCAACCCAAACCCGGCAAGTCCGCCAACTGCCAATTATGGTCCCCAGGCTTCGATTGCACAGATTCAGTTTGATATGGCAGCTTACATTCCTGTAACTCCGCCAAACTGTGCCGTATTAGTCGCACCTGTTAACAACTCAACGACATTCCCCAATCTTGCTCTCACCTGGCAGAGCGGCGGTGGAACTCCCACCTCTTACGATGTGTATTTTGGAACAAGTGATCCTCCTGCTTTTATTCAAAACCAGGCCGGAACTTCCTATACCCCAGCTACTTCAGCCGGACAAACCTATTACTGGAAAATAGTACCGCGCAATGATAACGGTCCGGCAGAAGGATGCCCTGTATGGAGTTTTAAAACTGCAACAGCAACGCAGCTTGCCGAAAGTTTTGAAGCCACCGCATTTCCTCCCACCGGTTGGACAAATCCCGGTACTTTCAGCCGGTCAACAAGCTATTTCCAGCATGGTGTGGCTTCAGCGTATAAATTTACATCAACTACTGAGAGTCTGCTTACAACACCTTTACTCACGATTACTCCAACAAGCAAACTGGAGTTTTACGCACGAACAGCAACTGCAAATACCTCTCAGAGGATACAGATTAAATATTCCTCAGACCGGATTACCTGGAGCAATATCGGCGATGTGGTGCAGCTTGCAAGCAATGCGCCGTTTGCCTATTATAGCGTGGATCTGAGCTCACTTGCCGGAGCAAAATCAAATTATTACCTCGCCTTTGCAGCTTATTATGTAGGATCCTCAGGAAGTGTTTACATTGACCATGTATTTGGACCCGAAATTACTCCTGTAATTCCTGATCCGGTCACACTTTCGGCCCCTGCGAATGCTGCGGTGGACGTTTCACCAACGCTTCAGCTTTCCTGGACCCCTGCAGCTACAGGTGGAGTACCCCAGGGCTATAAAGTTTATCTGGGCACTACGGTAACTCCAACTTTTGAATGGACGGATGTGGCAGCCTCTCCTTATACAGTTGCGCCAGCACTGGAATACTCTACTACTTATTATTGGAGGATTGGCGCATATAACACGGCAGGAGAAGCATTGAGCGCCATCAGGTCATTTACCACCTGGGCAGATCCAACCATCACTACATTCCCTCACATACAAAGTTTTGATGGCAGCACATTTGCTCCCATCGGATGGACAAATATAAAAACAGCCGGTACAGGAACACCAGGAATCTGGGACAGGCAAACCAGCGGGACGAATCCGACATGCTCCCCTTACAGTGGCACGGCAATGGCCAGGTATAATATATATAGTCTGGCAGCAGGTACAAAAGGCGAACTCATTTCTCCACCCATAATTTTCCCTGATGATAACTACAGGGTATCTTTCTGGATGTACAGAGATCCCGGTTATAATGACTATGTTGAAGGTGTAAATGTTTATTACAACACTGCTGCTACTTCCGCCGGTGGAACTCTGCTTGGAACCATTCACAGGAATATATTAATGTCACCTGCGGTACCTGCTGCGGGTTGGTACAATTATACCTTTGATGTGCCGGAAAGCGCTTCAAAAACAAATTCCTATATTATTTTTGAGGCATTTAGTGCATACGGCAATAATGTTTTCATTGATCATGTCATTTTTGAGGAAATCCCCAGTTGTTTTCCTCCAACGGCTCTTACCGCCACCAATCCTACTGCCAGTACCATTGACTTGTCGTGGACGCCCGGCGAAGATGAAACCTTGTGGAACATCAAATACGGTACTCCCGGTTTTAATCCTTATGAAGCAGGCACTTTGATTTCAGGAATACTGACTGATACCTATACCATTACCGACCTTACTGCAGCCACGCAGTACCAGGCCTACGTACAGGCCGACTGTGGCGATGGTGCAAAGATTACCAGCCCCTGGGTAACTCAGGTTTCCTTTGCCACCTTGTTGTGTAATCCGGAAGATCAGTGTAACTATACTTTCAGGATGACCGACTCCTATGGTGATGGCTGGAACGGCGCTCAAATGCAGGTAAAACAGAATGGCGTTGTGATTCAGACATTATCGCTGGCATCAGGTGCAGGTCCGGTAGATGTTCTGGTTGCACTTTGTCATGGTATTGATTTTGAACTTTTCTGGAACCTGGGCGGAACATATCCTTCGGAAGTCGGAATTGAGATTATTGACGCTTTTGGAGAAACAATTTATTACAAGGCACCCGGTGTTGGAGCGGCAAATACAACTTTGTACACAGGAACAACCAATTGTATCCCGCCACAATACGGAAGCCTGACCGGCAATGTCAGCATGGCCAGAACACCTATTGAAGGCGCGCGTGTATTTTTTGGATTTGAAGAAACCTTTACCGATGAGTTTGGTAATTATGTGTTTGAAAGCGTGAAAGAAGGATTGTATGACATTGGCTGCGAAGCCTATGGCTATCTGGCCTCTGTTGTAGAAGATTTTGAGATCGTTGGCAATATAACCAATACGCTTGATTTCATACTCGACTATTCCCAGATCGCCGTTGATCCGGATAGCTTCGAAGTAGAACTGCTGCCCGGTGGGCAACAAACCGAGACGCTGACCATTTCCAACCCGGCAGGAACCGGCCCGCTAACCTGGGATGCGGTGATCTCTGCCTACCTGGGAGAAGGGAAGGAATCTTCTTATCAGCATTTTAAATTCAATAGCAACACGGTTGACAGGATCAGCGAAGAAGCCTCATTCAGTGGTATCGCGAATCCTGAAAATACAACCGGAAGAGCCTTTACCACCTGCCCCGAGGGATCAATTTTCAGTCAGCAACCTGAAACAGTTGGCTGGGGACTCGTTACCTCAGAAGCCGATCCCGGATATATTGCATTCCAGCATTTTTCCGGAGTCAATGCTCCTATCGGCGGACTGACTTTCTGGGGAGGAAATTTAATTTTTAGCGGTGGATGGTCAGGTTGTGCTACGGAAGATCCGATGAGTTTTATCATCGAATTTTATACCGATAACGATGGTTTTCCGGGAGAATTCGTGGCTTCCTTTACACCGACCATCACCAGGGTAAATACAGGAGTTGCTATTGGCACGTATGGCAATTTCTATATGTACTACCTTGAAATTGACCAGCCATTATACCTGGCCAATGGATGGGTAGCCATCCAGGGTCAGACTGCTGATCCTGATTGCTGGTTCATGTGGGCCAAGAGTTCTGCAGCCGGTACACCTTACATTCAGTGGACAGGCACCGGATTTTCCGTTGGTACCTACGCGCTGAGCATGTGCCTTGAACAGGGAGACCCCTGGCTGACACTCGGTTCCTACAGTGGAGTTGTGCAGCCGGGTATGAGCAGCGATGTGGATGTGATCTTCAATGCCGGAGCGGTTGACGAAGGCTCATACAATGCCAGTATTCTGATTGACCACGATGGGCAGATTGTCACAAAAGAACTTGTGAATATTCCTGCCATCCTGCATGTATATCCTCCCTGCCCCAAGCCACAGAATCTCACCGTTACTGACATTCTTGCATCGAGTGCCCTGCTTGGCTGGACGCCAATGGGTGAAACTTCCGTATTCAATGTGCAGGTCATGGATGATGAAAACAATGTACCAGGGGTGGACGATCCGGTTGATTTTGCCGACAACTGGGAAGAAACCACCTACCTTGTACAGGATCTTACCCCCGAAACAGATTACTGGTTCTGGGTACAGGCTGTGTGCGGTGAAGCTGAATTCGATACCCCAAAAGTTGACCGTTACTGGATTGAAATTGATGGAGTTGGAGCCCTGAACCCTGCAGCCAGTGGTGGAGCTCCTGTTGATGATCCGGGAGAAGACGGAGAGTGGTATCAGTATCTTGATCCTGAAACCGAACTGATCTGGTACAACATCTGGTTCTACAACGATCCGGTAGACCTCTCGCGCATGAAGAAGGTGAAAATGGGCTTCTGGGCTCAAAGAATCATTCCATTCATCCCGGCTGATGTCAGATTTGTGGTGAACTATACCACTCCGGACTGGGATCCCCAGGTACCCGGATTCCCGAACCCGATGCAGGAAGAATTCATCCTGAGATCGCCGGTCAACGGGCCTTACCCGGTAGCCATGGGAACTGCACAGTGGTTTGAAATTGAGTTTGAAATACCCAATTACAACCCAGAATGGGTTTCGGTGGATATCTACGGGCTGAACCTGCAGATTCCTTCCGGCCAAATGCCGGTACCAGTTTCCGAAATCGGACTGGACTACTGGTGGCTGCAGAATCCGGGCACTGGAGGAGGTATCATCGTACACGAATGTTTACCCAAGCCCAACAGTGCATGGGCAGGACCGATGATGTTCACCACACTGCCGCTGTGCCCCATTCCTACCGGATTGACGGCCACAGATATTACACCCAACAGCGCTATGCTCAACTGGAATGCCGGTTTGAATGAAACACTGTGGAACCTGGTAGTAGGTCCTCCGGGATTTGATCCGGGAACTGTTACACCGGTTTACAGTATTACAAAACCTTACCTGCTTGAAGGCCTTACCCATAATACCAGTTATGAATACAGGGTTCAGGCCGATTGCGGCAGCGGAGATGTGAGCGAATGGTCTGCAGCAAAAGCATTTGCCACTCCATGCGTGCCATACCCGCTTCCGTTTGCAGAAGATTTCACCGGAATAGCTGTTAGTGCCATACCAGCATGCTGGACAAAATCCGGACTGGGACAATCCAACTGGGGTGCTGTAAGTTCAGCCAATGCTGGAGGTACTGCACCTGAAATGAGGTTATACTGGTCGCCTTCATTTGATGGTGTTGCCCGACTGATCACCCCTTCATTGATCACCGGAGGCAAAAGCAATTTCATGTTATCCCTGAATCAGTATCTGAACGATTACTTTGACAATACAGGCGAATATATTGCGATTGAATATTCTGTGGATGGTGGTGCCACCTGGGTTGAAATATGGCAACATGTGTGTGATATCAGTTACGGGCCTGCTTTCGATCAGTTTATCTTCAACCTTCCGGCCAAGACAGATGAATTTCTGATCGCATTTAAATTCAGTGGCAATATTTTCAATATCAACTACTGGTATTTTGACGATATCGTAATTGATGAACTGAAATACCCCGTTACCTTCAATGTGGATGTGACCACCATCGAAGGCTTTGATCCACTCACCGACATGATCTACATTGCCGGCGACTTCCCCGGAGCCACATGGAATGAACCAGGAAGCAATCCTG
>CAYQRU010000014.1:0-42429 GCA_964419945.1 uncultured Bacteroidales bacterium
AACCCAATCCAGCATCCTCTGTTGGTTCTTTCGAAATATCGCTCAAATCTCAGGTTTATAATGCTGTAATAGTTGTCAGAAATATGCTTGGTTCCACGGTCATGCAATATTCTGTCACTGAAAAATCAGGCAAAATAACCTTACCTGTGAGCGAATTAAAGGAAGGTATATATTTCTACACCCTGGTGGTGAACGATCATCTCCAGATTGAAACCGGCAGACTCGTTATCAGAAGGTAATTTCATTTTAACTTATAATTTTATAAAGGTTTAACTAGCGGATGTGCTTATCAAGTACATCCGTTAATTGTTTCCAGTTATAAATGATGTGATCAGCCATTGGCCACTGCCCATCAGTTTTATTCTCGTTAAACCAGATTGTAAGAAGTCCGGCCTTTTTGGCAGGAACGATATCTTTTTCGTAAAGATTTCCAATTGAAACGCAATCTGCAGGCTCAAAATCAAGGATTCTGGCAATTGCTGAAAAGAATGCCGGATCAGGTTTTGAATGCCCCAAATCGTTGGATGAAAAAAAATGTGTGAAATACTTTTCAGCACCCACACGCTGAAGGGCAATAATCATATCGGTTGTATCAGAATGGGCAGCACTGGTAGCGATACAACAAACAAAACTTTTGCTTACCTGTATAAGCATTTCCTTTGCACCAGGGACCCATTCAACAACCGGCCAGTCTTTCATTGCACCATTCAGGTCCAGGTCGCGCATGATGGTATCGCCCCAATCAAAAATTAACAGAATGTTGTCTGAAATCATAAGGACAGGATTTAATCCAAGTAAGAATTAGGTTGATAAGTTCATTCATCCGTAAGACATAATGGTACAAGAGCCGCCAGCGTAGTGTTTGCCAGCTTGTGATAAGTATATTCCCTGATATCTTTAAATGTCGCACGTATGGTGCAGGTTTCCTCGTCTTTGCAATGCTCGCAACGCTGATAATATTTCTCAGAAATACATGGTAACAGGGCAATGGCTCCTTCAAACAAACGGATAATTTCAAGCAGGTTCACCTGATCGGGTCTTTTGATCAGAAAATAGCCCCCTTTCTTCCCTAGTTTGCTGTCCAGAAAGCCATTTTTTTTCAACTCAAGCAGGATTGATTCAAGGAAACGCTTCGGGATCATTTCGCTTTCGGCAATCTGATTTATCTGAACCGGGCCTTTTCCATATTCGGAAGCCAGTTTTACAAGTGCTAAAATGGAATATCGTGTTTTGTAGGTAAGCATGAGAATTAAAAATTCAAAATGGAAAATGAAAATTCCTTTTTAAGTGGTTAACAGTTGTGGCTGATCAGTTTAAGTTTCTCCGGATCAATGATCTCGAAGAATCTGCCGTTATTATGTATGATATTTTCTTTATGCCAGCGTGACAAGGTCATAATTAGATTTTCTGACGAACAACCAGCAAATTCAGCCAGTTCCTTCCTGGTTAACGAAAGTTGAAAACGGTCACTATGATACACATTATCAGCAAGGTATATCATGATATCAGCAATTCTTCCCTCCTTGTGCTTGGAGGCAAGGCTGACGAAATTCAGGATGGTCTTTTTGTACATCTCTGAGGTAAACTGTAACGTGGCAAATGAGAAATAAGCATTATGCATCATCAGTTTGGTAACGGCGGGCGTCTCTATCAGTACTACTTCGCAGGGTTCAACCGCAATAATTGAGAAAAGGTTGTTGCTTTGGTAGAAAAGATTGGCTCCTCCGAGGATTTTCGGTGCAGCGACAACGGCAAGGATCAGGTTCCGGTTCAGATCGTTCTCGAAATTAAATTTGACGATACCGCTTATCAGGTAAGCTACATGGGTTGACTGTCCGCCCTGCTTAAAAATGGTTTCTCCTTTTTTGAAATTAAGTTTTATCGAGGCCTGTTCAATCATACTAATTTCATCCTCAGTGATAAAGGGCAGGTTAAGTTCGCCCAGCCAGCCCGATGTTTGTGTTGAATTCTCGTTCGTCATAATGCATGCGATTTAAATTTTTCCTAGACCCTGGATGGAAGTATTAAAAATTTAATATTTGACTATTAAAACAATAATGCAAATGTACACTAATCCGATAGATAAAATGTATTTTTTTGTTAAAAAATTCTTTCAACAGCCAATAAAATTTATCAGGGATTGGGAAAGACATTGTAAAAATCAGTAAATTAAAATGTTAGAATTATGAAAAATTATTACAGATCATTCACCAGAGCCACTGTTGCAGCACTATTTTTCATCACATTGTATGCCTGCCAGGGGCCTTCAACAAAAAAAGCTGATCAAACCGAAGATATTAAGGGCACCATTTCCATTTCAGGGGCCTGGGCGCTATATCCCATGACAGTAAAGTGGGCGGAAGAGTTTCAGAAAATTCATCCCGGAGTCAGAATTGATATTTCTGCGGGCGGTGCCGGCAAAGGCTTTACCGACGCTATGACCAGCATGGTTGAGCTGGGGATGTTCTCACGCGGATTCAGCCAGGCGGAGCTTGACCAGGGTGTTTGGTTTTTAGGAGTGACCAAAGATGCCGTAATTCCGGTGGTAAACGATAAAAATCCGTTTTTGGATGAAATTCTGAAGCAGGGTATCAGCCAGGATGAATTCAGGAATATTTTTATGAACCAGACGCTTACAAGCTGGGCTGAGTTGCTTAAAGCAGGATCGAATGAAAAAATACATCTTTTCACCCGCTCTGATGCCTGCGGCGCTGCCGAAATGTGGGCGGCATATCTCGGCAAACATCAGGAAGATTTGAAAGGTACGGGTGTGTTTGGGGATCCGGGCATTGCAAATGCAGTTAAGAACGATCTGCTCGGAATGGGCTACAACAATGTAAATTATGTATTCGACCTTCAAACCCGCCGTCCTTACCCCGGTCTTGTGGTCATTCCTATTGATTTGAATAACAACGACTTCATTGATACGGAAGAAAATTTCTACAACACGCTCGACAGCCTGAATGAAGCCATACGCAATGGTGTTTATCCATCTCCTCCCGCCCGTCCACTTTATTTTGTATCGAAAGGCAAACCTCAAAAGCCTGAAGTGATTGTCTTTTTAAAATGGATTCTTGAGAGCGGTCAGCAGTATGTTGAGCAGGCCGGTTACGTACCTTTGCCGGATCAAATGATTGAAAACGAGCTTTTAAAACTTAAATAAGTGCTTAGCAATCAATATATCAGGCGCTTACGCGACAGGCTGAATGTTTCGTGGATGGTTGTGGTGCTGGCCATAGTGCTGCTGCTGCCTTTTCTTCTTGGCACAGGGCTGTACTTACAATCTTCGGCACTCCTGTCAGAACAAAGCATCTGGAAAGTTTTGTTTACATCGAAATGGATGCCAATGGCCGGCAACTTTGGCCTGCTGGGGTTTATCCTGAGTTCTCTGATGGTAACTATACTTTCGTTGCTTATCGCCGGGCCTATCTGCCTGCTTACAGCAATTCACCTGACGCAATATGCAAAGCGCTACGTGCTGAAGATCATGCATCCGGTGATTGACATCCTTGCCGGAATTCCTTCAGTGATTTACGGCGTTTGGGGCATTCTCGTTATCGTTCCGCTGGTTTCCAAATACATAGCACCGTTTTTTGGTATACAGACTTCGGGTTATACCTTGCTTAGTGGCGCCATTGTGCTTACCGTAATGATCATTCCGTTTATCCTGAATATACTTATCGAAGTTTTCAGAACCATTCCCACCGAACTTACCGAGGCATCGCTTGCTTTGGGAGCTACACGCTGGCAAACCATTAAACATGTAATTCTCAGAAAAGCATTTCCAGGAATCATTTCTGCTATGGGTCTGGGCGTTTCACGTGCTTTTGGCGAAACCATTGCTGTACTGATGGTGGTGGGAAATGTTGCAAAAATACCCACAGGCATCTTTCAACCCGGCTATCCGCTGCCGGCTCTGATAGCCAATAACTACGGAGAAATGATGTCTATTCCTATGTATCAGTCGGCGTTGATGTTCTCAGCGTTGGTACTGTTTGTAGTGGTTATGTTCTTTAACCTCGCATCCCGGATTGCGATAGCAAAGTTCGAAACCAAATAATTACAACAATGAAAAATTCAAAATATATTGAAGAAAAGTTGTTCAGGGTGATGATGCTCTTTTCAACGCTTACAATTTTAACAGCATTGGCTCTGATCATTTTCAGCATTCTGCAAAAAGGATTACCAGCCTTGTCGTGGGAAATGATCTCTCAGACACCAAAAGGCGGTTTCTATCTAGGAAAGGAAGGTGGAGTTCTTAACGCAATTGCAGGATCGTTTTACCTGTCGCTGGGTTCAACGTTTCTTGCTTTGTTCGTGTCGTTGCCGCTTGCGCTTTTTATGAATATTTACCTGAGGCGGTTCCGGATTACAATCAATGCCATCAGATTTCTGCTTGACCTGCTCTGGGGTGTGCCATCCATTGTTTACGGTGCTTTTGGGTTCACCATTATGATATTATTTGGGTTACGGGCATCATTGATGGCCGGCATTATCACTGTTACCTTATTTATAATACCTATCATGGTTCGGGCAATGGACGAGGTGTTTAAAACCGTTCCCATAGGATTGTACGAGGCCTCTTTATCTTTGGGTTCGACCCGATCCGAAACAGCTTACAGGGTTTTCCTGAAACAATGCTACCCGGGAGTTATTACCGCCATTTTACTTGCATTCGGCAGAGGCATCGGCGATGCAGCTTCGGTACTTTTTACCACCGGATTTACCGATCATATCCCAACATCACTCTCTCAACCTACCGCTACCTTACCCCTCGCAATTTTCTTTCAATTGGGTGCTCCAATACCTGAAGTACAGGAACGGGCTTACGCAGCGGCAGCATTGCTTACATTTTTCATATTAACTATCAGCATTTTAGCACGGATGAGTTCACGAAGGTTCCAAAAAAACAAGATCAACTTCTGACTATGGAAAACAACGCAAAAATCATGACACGGGATTTGAACCTTACCGTAGGGAAACTACACATCCTGAAAAATGTGAATATTGAAATCCCCCCCAACAAAGTAACTGTAATCTTAGGTCCTTCGGGTTGCGGAAAAACGACTTTGCTTAAAAGTATGAACCGGCTCACGGATTTGTATCCTGAAATGACACTTTCGGGCAGCATTTTGATTGATGACAGGAATATTTTGCAAGCCGGCTATGAGATCACCGAGATCAGGCGCACAATGGGTTTGCTATCACAGCGCCCCTATCCGCTTCCAATGAATATTTTTAACAACATTGCTTATGGATTGAAAATTAATGGTATACGCAACCGGAAAGTATTGAGCGAAAAAGTGGAGCACTACCTTCGCCTTGCTAATTTGTGGGAAGAAGTAAAAGACCGCTTACGCCACCCGGCTTCAACCTTGTCAATAGGTCAGCAGCAGCGATTGTGTCTGGCCCGCGGCCTTGCGGTTGATCCCGAGATCATTCTGGCTGATGAACCTACCTCTGCTTTGGATCCCATTTCAAGCACTGCCATTGAAGAACAGTTTGTGAAACTGAAGCAAGATTATACAATCGTCGTGGTAACACATATCCTCCGGCAGGCAAGACGTATAGCGGATCATATTATTTTTATGTACCTGGGTGAAGTAATTGAGCAGGGCACTGCAGAGAATTTTTTCAACAAACCGGAAATGGATAAAACAAAGGAGTATCTGAAGGGTGCGTTTAATTAATGGCGGGAATGGAGTGGTGGGGTACTGGAGTTTTGGTAAGTTTTATTTGGAAATAATTTAATAACTATCAATGGTTTAGAAATGAAAAAACAAATTTTTATCGTATTTCTCAGTGCTGTACTTAGCGTTCAGCTATTTGCACAAACATTTACCCTTAGCGGAGAAATAAGGCCTCGTATCGAGGTAAGGCATGGGTACAAAACCATGCCGGATGATTCATCAGGATTTGCGTTTTTCGTGAATCAGCGCAGCCGACTGAACCTTCTGTATGAGAGGCCGGAATTTAATGTTTTTGTCAGTTTTCAGGAAGTAAGAACCTGGGGCGGTAAGGGTATGTTCGAAACACAACCCGGATTGGGTATTCACCAGGCTTTTGTTGAATTACCATTCTTAAGCAGGTTTGCGCTAAAACTAGGCCGGCAGGAGTTACGCTACGACAATCAAAGACTCTTTGGAATTAATAACTGGAACCAGGCGGGTCGTACTCATGATGCTGCTGTAGTGAAGTTTTCAGATATGGGATGGAGCCTGCATCTGGGAACTGCGTATAATCAATCCATTGACACAACCTTTGGATCGAATTATAAGGGAAAAGAATACAAGTCGCTAAATTATTTATGGATAGATAAGAAATTCGGCAAAATAAACCTGAATGGGATAGTGGTCGTGGATGGATACCAGAAAAAACAGGAACCGTCAACAAACTATCTGCGAGCCACATATGGTGGTCTTGCAACCTGGAAATCAAGAGATTTGGGTATAGAGTTGCAGGGCTATAAACAAGGCGGAAAAACTCAAACCGGACAACAGATTGACAGTTGGTATCTGAATATGACCGCAAGGGCAAAACCGGCAAAAATGCTCGGTTTAGTGGCTGGAGTAGAATGGTTATCGGGTAATGATCGCACAAAAAAAGAAGAGAAATTTAAAGCATTTAATCCATTATACAGTGCAAGCCATATTTTTCACGGACACCTGGACTATTTCACTGATATCCCCAGCCATACTGATAGCGCCGGTTTGGTTGATCTTTTTTTTAATGTAATTTATCAATTAACCAATAAGGTTACCCTAAAGGCTGACTATCATAACTTTTCAACAGAAAGCAACCTGGCTGACCCCGAGGGGAAAAAAGCGAAAAAATATCTTGGATCAGAAATTGACCTGGGAGTACAAATTGCTTTCTCAAAAATGGTTGATCTGCAATTCGGGTATTCCACTATGTTTGCAACCAAATCGATGGAATATGTTACAACCGGTTCGCACAGGGAACCAATTCACTGGGGCTGGTTAATGCTCACTGTGAAGCCTGTATTCTTTACAACCGGCTCAAAATAATGACAGTTCTATCATATTATTGATTTTGAATGCCTTAGGTCGTATAGAAGATGAATCAGGCAGCATGAATTCTCAGATTTACAGATTAGCATACTGCAACAAACTGCGGCCTTATTCGTTGTGAATAGCAAATTAGTGTAGTTTTATAATTTTGTACCCTCATCTAAAAAGTGATTATATGACAAAGATTAAGATTGGAATTAATGGTTTTGGCCGCATCGGCCGTAACGTTCTAAAGCTTGCCCTCGAAAGGCCAAATATGGAAGTTGTAGGCATCAATGACCTCACAAGTACAAAAGTGTTGGCACATTTGCTGAAATACGATTCGACACAGGGAAAATTCAACGGAACAGTGAGTTTCGACGAAAATAACATCATCGTAAATGGGAAAAAGATTCCGGTGTTTGCTGAGAAATCACCCATCAACATCCCCTGGGCAATTACACCCGATGTTGTTGTAGAAGGTACCGGAGTTTTCCGCTCACGCGAAAGCAGTAAGGGCGGATATGGCGATCACCTGAAAAATGGTGCTCAGAAAGTGATACTTTGTGTACCATCAAAAGACCAGATTGACGCTACCATCGTATTGGGTGTTAATGACAACGATTTGAAAGACAGCCACCAATGTATTTCGAACGCTTCATGTACAACCAACTGCCTTGCTCCGATAGCAAAAGTTATCCATGATAAGTTCGGTATAGAAAACGGTCTGATGACTACCATCCATGCCTATACCAACGACCAGGTAATTCTCGACGCACCCCACAGCGATTTGCGCCGTGCGCGTTCGGCAGCTTTATCCCAGATCCCAACCACTACCGGGGCAGCAAAAGCTGTTGGACAGGTAATTCCTGAACTTAATGGCAAACTCGATGGCATGGCTATTCGTGTGCCCACACCAACCGGATCGCTGGTTGATCTGGTTGCCAACCTAAAGGTTGAAACCACCAAACAGGAAATTAATGCTGCAATAAAAGAAGCAGCCGAAGGTCCGATGAAAGGAATTATCGAGTATACTGAAGATGAAATTGTTTCGGTTGATATCGTACACAACCCACACTCTTCCATCTTTGATGCAAAGAGCACGATGGTAAATGGTAAGACTATAAAAGTGCTTGCCTGGTATGATAACGAATGGGGTTACTCAGCCAGAGTAGTTGATCTGATCGCAAAGCTTTTTTAGAATTGTTTCTTGTTACATTCTTTTTCAGGGAGCTGTGATGATAGTCACGCTCCCTGTTATTTTTCGCTCACGTATGCCCTCCAGCGTAACTTCATACACCTTGCAAATATAAAGGTAAGCTCCGTCAGGACATCGCTTGTTTGTGTTGATGTTACGGCCATCCCATCTGAAACGCGGATCATTGGTTTCGTAAACAAGGTTTCCCCATCGGTTAAAAACAATCAGATCAATTCTTTCAACTCCTGCAAAGCCTGGAAAAGGTTCCCAGTAATCGTTGTATGTGTCATTATTGGGCGTAAACACATTTGGAAGTCTGTATAGCGGACATGCATCAGAAGAAACACAGACAATATTGGAAGAAGCACTCATATTGCCATTAAAATCTGAGGCTGTTACAGCATAACATCCAATTATACTTAATGGAACATGATGTTCATAGAGTGTGTCAATAGCTGTCAGGGTAGAATCCAACAATATAAAATCACCGTTTGATTGGGTACGGTACCAAATAAAATACTTATCGGTGTCATCTGTATCAGGGCAAGAATGATTGGTATTATTCCAGAGCAATACATTTATCAACCTATCGCAATCAGTTTCCACCATGAGTTCAGGCGGACAGGGAGGGGAATAATCAATGGGAATTGCACATTTTTCCTGCGAATAGTTGATAATGGGAGAAACCAGTCCGTTAACCAGGTAATTCCCGACGCTCATAATCTTATAGCAGTAGCTTGAGCCATTGGTTAAATTACGGTCGGTATAAGTATTCAGGTATGACACCCCGATGGAATCAAACTGAGAAGTTCCCTGATTCAGGCGATAAACGACATAAAGCGTATTGATCCATGGTACATTTGTATTCCAGGTAAGATTCAGGCGTTTATCGTCAGGTTGAATATCAAGGAACATAGTTGTTGCCAAATGCGAAGAACCAATCAAAAAACGGTTATCCGGTGTATCGTTTATCAGGTCAATCATATAGGTGAACGGATTGCCCCCGGTATTCAGGTTCATATCCAGAAAAATAGTGTCGTTGAGATGATTGAGGGAATCAACAGTAATAAATTGTCCTTCCACACTGCGACGGATCATGTATTTATAAGGTCCCGGCGCCTGGTAAGAATCGAGTTCTGTGGGTTTGCTCCAGGCAACATACACGGCGCCATCACTGGTTGAGGTATTTACCACAGAAGTATTTGTAATAATGGGTATATCCCTTTTTAAAGAGGCACATTCCTGGTTTGATGCATAACTCTCAGAACCATCAGGGAAAATAGCGGTTACCAGGTAACAATATTCCAGTCCATGTACCAGTGACTGTCCCTGGCCGGTATCGGTAAAATAAATTTCAGGCCAGGGATCCTCACTTGAAATAAGTTGAAAACCAGTCCATTCAGGTACTCCTGTGATACAATTACCAGGTATAAAATCAGATTGCCCGGTTTTGCGGTAGATTTTATAGCCTGTTACATTTGAGCAAGTGCTGCTTTCCCAGTTGAGCAGAATATTGTTACCCATTGGATCAGCCGTCAAATTTTCCGGAGCAGGGCCAATCACACGGATAGTAGTCCTGTGAATATCTATCAGGTTTACAGGTGTGCCGTTGTCCTGTGCTTTAAAAAACATTATATAAGGTGTTACCCTTACATGGGTACAATGCGCTGCCCAAATGAAATATGAGGTAACACTACCCGCCGAATCAATAGGTTGGGTAAAATTTGCAGGTTGTAGTTCCAGTGTCAACGGTTCACCGACTCCGGTCAGAGTTATCACATTTCCGTCAGCATCAGAAGCCCTCACAGGAAAGATCAGAGATGTTCCGGCGACAATGCACGTATCTGTGATAGTCTCAATCACAGGAGGATGGGGATTATTTTCGCAGGAGCCAACAATTACCTGCAAATCGCGGGTAACTATACCAATGACAATTCCACTCCGCCATTCGGTTATTTCAATGGCAAGATTATATTCACCCTGCATTACAGGTGTTTCCCAGACAAGGTCACCAGATAAAGGATTTATATAAATGGAATCTGAAGCTTCCGGCAAGGTATAACCCGGTATTTCAAGACCGCTGAAACCCCGGCAAGTTACAATACGGAATGATAAGCTGTCACCATCCGGATCCCAGGCACCCGTATTATGCATAAAGGTATAATCCACACATGCATTGTCAATAGGTGGTAATAGTAATTGCACTGAATTGTTTGGACTTCCGAGGAAAGGATTTATGACCAGAGTGGATTGAACAAAAAATGGCACATCCACAGAATTCGGAATATTGATAATTCCAGCATTTCTGTTTGGATCCTCAACAGAGATGATGTACGTTGAAGCGCCTGTGTAGGTATGTGTCCCTGTATAAACATTTTTACGGATAAGGCCTGCTGCATCAATGATCTCACCCAGATAAGCATAGTTTCCTGATGGGTGCAGACCAAAAGGTCCGTTGACACGTGGAAGAATGCTCAGAGTGCCATCACCATACAAGATTTCAAGTTCCCAACGGTCGGCAGGGCTCGGAGCAAAGGTATAAGTGATGATAGTAAACTCGTAAGTAAGACCTGAAATATGACGATAGGTGATTTCACCGGAGCGTTGATGAGTAGCCTGGGCTTTGTAAATCAAGCAAATAAATAATATAATGAATGTAATCTGTTTCATGTTTGATCTTCACCCAAAAGTAGAAACTTTATTTGATATATTTATGATTGCACATTTTATTTCCTATAAACGTTGTAATAAATGATTTTTCGTAACACAAAAATCAAACCGCTGCGTGGCAAAGATACCATTCACGATCAGGTAAGTCGTAAATGGTTTTGAAAAACTGCAGTATCAGCCTGAAAGGCAGAGCAGGAGATTTGTTCGCAAAAATCCTGTGTGAAGCAGATGAGATAAACCTGTACTGATCTGATGCTGTTAATATCATAAGTCCTAGTCTGCAAAGAAATAGATACGCTGTCCTTATAATCCTGGTTTTCACAAAATACTCTTCATTTCGCAGTATTAAGAAAATTATAAAATTTTCTGGTACATTTAATGGATTTTATACAAAGTATTATTAGTAACTTTGTAAACCTGTTCCTGAATTCCAAAATAATCCCTCCAATATGTTTGAAATTGATCCGGAGCGTGAGAAGCGTGAAATCATCAGGCGCTACCGGGACGTGCTTCAGGCTTTACCAGCCAACACTACCCTGAAAGAAAAGCGACTTATCAGAAAAGCCTTTAACTTGGCAGTAGATGCTCATAAGAATGTTCGTCGTAAAAATGGTGATCCTTATATTTACCATCCTCTTGAAGTTGCCCGCATTGCGGCTGAAGAAATCGGACTTGGTGTGACTGCAGTGATTTGTGCACTATTACACGATGTGGTAGAGGAATCGGACTACACGCTCGATTACATAGAACAAATATTTAGTTCAACCGTGAGATATATTGTTGATGGTCTGACTAAAATTGAAGATTTGCCTGAAGCTGAAACGCCCAGCTTGCAGGCAGAGAATTTTCGCAAAGTGATTATTTCTCTGTCACAGGATATTCGGGTGATCCTTGTAAAGCTTGCTGACCGGCTTCATAACATGCGCACACTAGATGCGATGGTTCCAAAAACACAAATGAAAATTGCTGCTGAAACACGTTTTATTTATGCACCTCTGGCATTAAGACTTGGACTCTACCGAATTAAAAGTGAACTTGAGGATCTCTCATTAAAATACATTGAACCAGAAGTTTACCAAACAATCACGAAAAAACTTGAAGAAACAAAGGCTGGCCGTGAAAGGTTTATCCAGGAATTTGTCCTGCCGGTTAAGGAATCGCTTGGCAGACAAGGCATCAGGTATGAAATTTCTGGTCGTGAAAAATCTGTTCATTCCATTTGGGCAAAAATGAAAGAAAAAGAAATTCCTTTCGAGGAGGTCTATGACGTTTTTGCCATAAGGATTGTGATTGACTCAGAATCTGACGAGGAAAAAGTGGACTGCTGGAGGGTGTATTCAATCGTTACTGATCATTACCGGCCACAACAAAACCGGCTGCGCGACTGGATCTCAACCCCCAAGGCCAATGGATATGAATCATTACATATTACGGTGATGAGCAAAGCAGGGCAATGGGTCGAGGTGCAAATAAGAACGCGACGGATGGATGATATTGCCGAAAGAGGTTATGCAGCTCACTGGAAATATAAAGAAAACGGCAATTCAGATAAGCTTACCACCCTTGATCGTTATTTGTTGCGTATCCGAGACCTGTTAAAGACATCCGAACCAAACGCGCTAACTTTTCTGGATGATTTCAAGCTTAATCTTTTCAGCGATGAGATATTTGTATACACACCAAAAGGAGAATTAAGAACCCTGCCGGTTAATTCCTCAACCCTGGATTTTGCCTATGCCATTCATTCTGAAATAGGCAATCAGTGTATCGCTGCAAAGGTGAACTATAAACTTGTTCCCTTACATCACAAACTTACTACCGGTGATCAGGTTGAAATCATCACATCAAAAAAGCAAAAACCACGTGAAGAATGGCTGAAATGGGTGGTTACTGCCCGGGCAAAACTTCAGATAAAAGAATCATTACGCGAAGACAGGAAACAATTCAGTACTCAGGGAAAAGAAATGCTGGAAGCATACTTTAGGACACTGAACATTGAGTTTACGAAATACAATATCAATAAGTTCATGGAATATGTTGGTATAAACAGCACTATTGACCTCTTTTACCTTGTGGCCAGAGGCGATATTACACAAAAAGATGTCAGGAATTGCTGCGTTGATCATCATAAACCGGGAATATTCGATATTCTGACAAGACCATTTGCAAAATCCCGTTCTGTTGATCCCAAACCTCTTGGTAAACTAATTGCCGAAAAAATAAAGAGTACTCCCGAAGCATTATTACTTGGAGATGATTTTAGTTCAGTAAATTATACCATTTCAAAATGTTGCAACCCTATTCCAGGTGATGATGTGGTTGGCTTTATCACGCCCCCTGGCAGCATCAGCATACATCGCACCAATTGCCAGGAAGCAGTTCAAATGAGCTCAAAGTTTGGCAATAAAATAGTCAAGACAAAATGGAAATCTTCTGAAGCAATAACTTTTCTTGCCGGGCTGAAAATCTCCGGTATTGACAGGCCGGGATTGCTGCTTGATATCGTTAACGTCATTTCAGGGAAGCACAAAATCAATATCAAATCATTTATTCTTGACAGTTCGGGTGAATTCTGGCAAACCACACTGATGGTTTATGTTCAGGATACAAACATGCTGAAACTGGTATCAGATGATTTGAAAAAGCTGGATGCTGTCAGGACAGTCTCACGCATTGACCGTTTGAGCGAAAGCAATAACTAATACTTTGCGTACATTCTGATTTCTTTTCGCAGAGAATGATTTATGGATCGTTAATCAAAATTATTTTTATCTATTCTAAATAATAATAAATTTTTATTACTTTTAGCGCGGATTTGTTACAACCAACCTATTATGATAAAAATAAAAGAAACTGACAGGCAAACCTTCGAAACAGTTAAGAAGATTTTTATTGAATACCTGAGTCAAAACGGTCATCGTAAAACACCGGAACGTTTTTCAATTCTTCGTGAGATCTATGCAACCGAAGGTCATTTTGATGTGGAATCGCTGTATATCAGGATGAAAACCAATAAATACAGGGTAAGCCGCGCAACATTGTATAATACGGTCGAACTTCTGTTGAACTGCAATCTGGTTTCACGACACCAGTTTGGGAATCATTCGGCCCAATATGAAAAATCCTACAAATTCAGCCAGCATGATCACTTCGTAAATCTTGACAATGGGGAAATCCTTGAATTTTGCGATCCCAGGATCTATGAAATTCAACTGGCAATTGAAAAAATGCTTAAAGTGAAAATTCAAAGCCGTAGCCTTACTTTTTACGGGCACAAAGTGAAAGAAGACTGATGAAATGCCGTGTACGATGTAATGAATGATGAATTTTATGGTGAAAAATGATGAATCAGAAATGATTCACAGGATAGTCAGACCATGTTGAAGTGGATGTAGGGTGATGAATAAACTCATAAGCGGTAGATTAATCTGGTGATCTGAGCCCGAATTTAAAAAATGAATCATGACCAAAATTGATATACTTTTAGGCTTACAATGGGGTGATGAAGGCAAAGGAAAAATTGTTGATTTTCTTGCACCCCGCTATGATGTAATTGCTCGTTTTCAGGGTGGACCAAATGCCGGACATACGCTTGAATTTAATGGGAAAAAGCAGGTGTTACATACAATTCCTTCCGGGATCTTTCATTCTTCAAAACTGAACATTATTGGAAACGGTGTCATCATAGACCCGGTAGTTTTTGAAAAAGAAATAATCCAGTTACGCCGGCATGGTATTGAACCTTCAGAAAACCTGATGATATCAAAAAGGGCACACCTCATCCTGCCTACACACCTCCTGCTTGATGCAGTTTATGAGAAATCAAGGGGGGATAGTAAAATCGGCTCAACACTCAAAGGTATAGGACCTGCCTATACTGATAAAACCGGAAGAAACGGAATAAGAATGGGCGACATTGTTTCTGAAGGCTTTAAAAACAAATATGCTCAGTTACGAAAACATCATATTGAAATCGCCTCTTTATACAGTAGTAATCCTGAAGATACTCTGCTTCACGAGATGACCCTAAGGCAATACGAAGAACGCTGGATGGAGGCACTGGAGTTACTGAAATCGTTCGAACAAATTGACAGTGAATATTTTATCAACGAATGCCTGAGCAACAGAAGGCGTATTCTTGCCGAAGGCGCCCAGGGAACTATGCTTGATCTGGATTTTGGAAGCTATCCATTTGTCACATCTTCTAATACAATTGCAGCAGGAGTTTGTTCCGGACTTGGCATACCACCATCTGCTATCGGGCGGGTTTTCGGTGTTTTCAAAGCCTACTGCACACGTGTGGGAAGTGGTCCTTTTCCCACTGAATTATCAGACAATCAAGGTGATTTGCTCAGAAAACAGGGACACGAGTATGGTTCGACAACCGGGCGCCCACGCCGTTGTGGGTGGCTCGACCTACCGGCACTAAAATATGCTATCATGCTCAATGGTGTAACTGATCTCCTGATGATGAAAGCAGATGTATTGAATAATCTGCCTGTCATAAAAGTATGCATTGCCTATAAAACAGCTACCCAAAGAGTAAACAGGCTGATCTGGGATGTCAACACAGGTCAGATAACACCGGTGTACCATGAGATTCCGGGATGGAAGTGTACTTTAGGTGGGATTGACAGTTTTGAGGAATTGCCCGGTGAACTCAACCAATATATCAGGTTCATTGAAAAAGAGTGTAAGGTAAAAATACCTCTCCTCTCTGTTGGCCCTGACAGAAATGAAACTCTGATCATGCCTGCTTTTCTCTCAGGCTAAAGGGAAGATACCCGGCTACCGGCTATGATCCAAATCTTTTACCCCTTACGTTTGATCTCGATCATTTCATAGCTTTCGATGATATCGCCAACCTTCACGTCATTGAAATTTTCAATGTTCAATCCACAATCCTGACCGGCAAATACTTCTTTTACATCGTCTTTGAACCGTTTGAGTGATCCCAGCTTACCTGTAAATACCACGATTCCGTCACGAATGAGCCTGATCTTGGCATTGCGCTGAATTTTGCCATCAAGCACCATACAACCTGCTACTGTGCCCACTTTAGTGATCCTGAATACCTGTTTGACTTCGATGTTGCACAAAATCTTTTCTTCATACTGGGGCGACAACATACCTTCAATCGCAGCTTTGATTTCATCAATAGCCTGATAAATAATGGAATACAGGCGGATATCAATCTGTTCTGACTCGGCAAGTTTCCTTGCACTTAGTGATGGTCTTACCTGAAAACCTATAATAATGGCGTTCGATGCACTGGCAAGCAGAACATCGCTTTCAGTAATTGCTCCGACTGATTTATGGATCACATTAACCTGTACCTGTTCGGCGCTGAGTTTTAACAATGAGTCGGATAAGGCTTCAACAGAACCGTCTACATCACCTTTTACAATAATATTCAATTCCTTAAAGTCGCCGATAGCAATACGGCGTCCGATTTCATCCAGGGTTATGTGTTTCTGCGTTCTAAGACCCTGTTCACGCTGTAATTGCTGGCGTTTAAATGCGATATTCTTTGCTTCACGCTCATCTGAAAGTACGTTGAACTGATCGCCAGCCTGGGGAGCACCATTCAATCCAAGCAGTAATACGGGAGTAGCCGGACCGGCCTTAATAACAACCTGATTTCTTTCATTATACATTGCTTTGACACGGCCAAAAGTCGTACCGGCAAGAACAACATCACCCACTTTAAGAGTTCCGTTCTGCACCAGAATTTTGGCAACATACCCCCGGCCTTTATCCAGTGCTGATTCAATGACAGAGCCCTTTGCCTTGCGGTTCGGATTGGCTTTCAGATCAAGCAATTCGGCTTCAAGCAGTACTTTTTCAAGCAGTAAATCAATATTGATTCCTTTTTTGGCCGAAATTTCCTGGCTTTGATATTTGCCACCCCAGTCTTCAACAAGAATGTTCAGTTTCGACAATTCCTCTTTTACTTTTTCTGGGTTGGAATTGGGTTTATCTATCTTGTTAATGGCAATCACAATGGGAATGCCAGCAGCCTGAGCATGATTAATTGCCTCAACAGTCTGGGGCATTACATTGTCGTCAGCGGCAACTACAATGATGGCAATATCAGTTATCTTTGTTCCTCTGGCACGCATGGCAGTAAAGGCCTCATGACCGGGAGTATCGAGGAATGTCATTTTTTTTCCGTTATCGAGCACTACCTCATAAGCACCAATATGCTGTGTAATACCACCTGCTTCACCGGCAATAACGTTTGAATGGCGGATATAGTCGAGTAATGATGTTTTCCCATGGTCAACGTGACCCATCACGGTAACAACCGGATGTCTTTCGCTGAGATCTTCAGATTTATCAGCTTCTTCAGAATCATCGATGGCTTCCTGTACTTCAACGCTTACAAATTCCACTTTGTATCCAAACTCCTCGGCGACCAAAACAAGGGTTTCAGCATCAAGGCGCTGATTAATAGATACAAAAAGTCCAAGACTCAAGCAAGCTGCAATGATCTGGTTTACCGGAACATTCATCATGGTTGCCAGTTCATTGGCGGTAACGAACTCAGTTACTTTCAATACCTGCTGATCAGATTGTTGCTTTTCGAGTTCTTCCAGTTTTTGCTGGCTGATCATTTGACGTTTTTCTCTGCGGTGTTTCGAAGCTCTTGATTTTCCTGTTGGACTGAGACGCTGCAATGTTTCACGAATCTGACGCTGAATTTCTTCTTCAGTAGGTTCAATTTTTTGAATTTCTTTCTTTGGTTTTTTGTCCCTGTGTTTCCCTTTTTGTGCAACTGACTTTTCGGTTTCTGCCTGTACTTGCTCTGTTTCCGTTTGTTTCTTAATTCTCTTACGCTTTTTCTTTCTGCTGCCAACCTGATCTTCAGACGAGGAAGCTACAGGCTTTTTGGGTTCCTGCTTTTTCGGCTCAGATTTTTTCACGCCAGGGAGCTCAATGCTTCCAACAATGGTTGGCCCGTTGAGTTTAATTCTTTCGCGAGGGATAAACCGTGGATCTTCCTTTTCTCCGGGAACAGCTACCGGGGTGGATTCAATTATGGGTTGTGGTTCGGGAGGAATTTCGGATACCTTATCAACAGGTGCAATTACATCAACAGGTGATGCTTCAGGTATTCCATCAGTTTTTGGTACTTCCGGTTCGGTTTTCTTTTTCGGACGTGCTTTTTCCTTTCTTTCTTTTTCCTTTTCCTGCTTTGATTTACGATCAGGTTTTGTCCTGGTATTTATAGCGTCAAGATCAATCTGACCAACAATTTTGAGAGTAGCTTTTTCCTTTGTTTCAGGTTCCGGTTCCTTTATCTGATCTGCATTAGTTATTCCTTCTACCGATTCGTCCTCAGCCCTGGATTCTGTTTTTTCGGGAACCTGAATTTCGGGTGTTTTTGGAATTTCAGTGGTCTCTCCGCTTATTGCTTTTTCGACTCCTGGTTTTTCCGATTCTTTTTCTGAAATTTTCTTTTGAACAGGCGCAGTCTTTGAAGGTGCTGTATCAGGATGAACAACCGGAGCAAGCGGTCGCTCAGCTTTTTCATCTGTAGCTGGCAGAACCTCCACTGGCCTGGACTTCAGGCTTTCTTTAGGATCATGAGTCACACTTTTAATAACAACCTCTTCAACATCTTCTGCTTCGGCTGGTCTGGCGGTGGTGTGTTTTGTATGATGGATATATTCCAGCTCAATTTTCCTGGCAGTTTCCTTAACAGCTTTTTCCGATTGAAACTCTTTCACCAAAAGGGCATACATTTCAGGAGAAAGTTTTGTATTGGGATTGCTATCAATTTTATGTCCCTTCCTGGAAAGGAATTCTGTGATTGTAACAATCCCAATATTAAACTCTTTGGCTGCTTTAATGAGCCTGATGGCAGTGTTTCCGTCGGACATATAACTCCTTAGTTTTCTCAAACTTTTGACCCCGTAAAAGTACACTTTTTCAACGAATGCCTTCATTTCAGGGATATCAAAAGTAAAATGCTTATTAATTTCAGTATTGTCTTGTTGTCAGTTGTATAATTGCTACTCGAACTCCGATCTCAGTATTTTTATCACTTCCCTGATAGTCTCTTCTTCGAGATCGGTACGGTTTACCAATTCTTCGACACTGAGTTCAAGCACACTTTTAGCCGTATCGCACCCAATGGATTTTAACTCGTTGATGATCCATTCGTCAATCTCGTCAGAAAATTCTATCAAATCCACATCTTCATAAAAAGTTTCGCTGTCGCGGAACACATCAATTTCATAACCGGTAAGTTTTCCGGCCAGTTTGATATTGTAACCGCCCTTTCCGATTGCCAATGAAACCTGATCGGGTTTCATATACACTTCAGCACGCTTATTTTCTTCATCCAGTGTAATAGATGAAATTTTTGCAGGGCTGAGCGCACGCTGGATATATAGTGTGGGGTTAGTAGTATAATTTATCACATCAATATTTTCATTGTGTAACTCGCGCACAATACCGTGAATTCTCGATCCTTTCATTCCCACACAGGCGCCAACGGGATCAATGCGATCGTCGTAAGATTCTACGGCAACCTTGGCTCTTTCGCCCGGGACCCTTACAATATTTCGTATCGTAATCAACCCATCGTACACTTCAGGTACTTCGAGTTCGAAAAGTCTTTCAAGAAAGACCGGAGAAGTGCGAGAAAGAATAATGACCGGAAGGTTATTTCGCATTTCAACCTGCGATACAACGGCCCTGATGGTATCGCCTTTACGGAAAAAATCGGATGGTATTTGTTCGGACTTCGGAAGCACAAGTTCAATAGACTCATCATCGAGTACCATGATCTCTTTTTTCCATACCTGATAAACCTCGCCGGTGATGATCTCTCCAACCTTATCCTTGTATTTTTTATACACATTGTTTTTTTCATATTCCTGAATCTTTGCTACAAGATTTTGCCGTATAGTAAGAATTTCACGACGGCCAAAATTCGACATTCTGATTTCTTCGGTTACATCTTCGCCCACTTCAAAATCGGGTTCGATTTTGATGGCTTCGGAATATGCGACTTGTGTATTTTCGTCTTCCACCTCTCCATCTTCAACAATAGTGCGATTCCGCCAAATTTCCAGATCACCTTTATCAATGTTGACGATGATATCAAAATTCTCATCGCTGCCATATTTTTTCACAAGCATGTTCCTGAAAACATCCTCAAGAATGCGCATCATGGTTTCGCGTTCGATGTTTTTGAACTCTTTGAATTCCGAAAAGGTCTCTACCAGATTAATATGTTCCATATAAACTTTTAATAAAGTGTTATTAGTCATCTACTTAAATGATACCAGGCACAAAGCTTTATCTATGTCACCAATATTTAATTCCACTATTTCATCTTTAATTGTCTTGTTGCCTTTTTGTTTTTCGGTTTGAACCTGAATTTTTTCACCTTCTGCCAGGAGGAGTTTTCCTGTGAGCAAATGGCCATCTTTAAGTTCAATCCGGAATCTGCGTCCAACATTTTTGACATATTGCCTTGCAAGTTTCAAAGGCTGATCAATGCCGTGTGAGGAAACCTGGAGCGCAAAATCTTCCCTGTCGCGGTTCAGATGTGATTCAATATAGCGCGAAAGCATCACGCAATCATCAATGGTTACTCCCTGATCTCCATCAATATAAACATTGATCTGCTGATCCTTTCTGATTACCAAATCAGTGAGAAAGAGCGAGGTTTTCTCAAGTTTTTCCTCAATCAGTAACCGTATGGCCTTTTCTGTAATCATAGGTTATTTCCAATAAAAGAGGGGACTAAAGTCCCCTACTCCATCGTATCTTCAATACCCGGTTGATATTCCTTCAAATAAAGAATTCCTGCAGAACCAACAGGGTAGTCTTGTTCTAAGCGGCTGCAAAAGTAATACAACTTTGTGAGTCATGCAAATAAAAGTTTATTACGCAATTATGCATAAGAAATTGAAACTTTATGCGTTTTCGGATTTCAGAGCATTTGCGGCAATCAGGAATGGTAAAAGTTTAAAATTAATCCTGACAAAATCAATTGAAAATCAATTCAATCAACTGCCACATTCATCAATGAAAAACCTGACAACCTGGTATTTCCTGTTTAATTTATTGACTGTAACGGTGTTTACCAATACCCTTGCTCAAACCGGATCGTACCCTGTTTTCCGGGAAATCATTTTACGTGTTGACACAACTGATTACCGGCTGTCGGATCTTCATGCCCATCACCGCGAAGTCAACTTGTTTCCTTTTACTTACCGGCACGAGAATGAGCTTGCTGAAATAAGGTTCATACCCTTGCCATCAATTGACCTGGAGTTGGTTGCTGTTAAGGCATCACCCGACATCAGCGTATTATGGTTCGAAAAAGCTTACCCTGAAGAATTTTTCCGTGTTTACCTTCGATTCGATCAGATTACGAGGGGTAATTTTTTTGCTGTGACTGCAACGGTGCGTGTGAGCAATGGAGATACAATACATCAAAATATTGTTTTACAACCTGTTGCGCAAATGCAAATTTCATTGATGGGTTATTCAGAGGAAATCTTTACGGGAGAAGAAGTGGTGAATGAGTTAAATGTCAATTTACCTGAAAACCTGATCATCCGCCCTGACTGGGTCATAAAAGACAGTTATCACTACCGTATCAGCCAAAAAAATGGCTCTGTATTCCTTCACCTCATGGCGTTTCAAACAGGCCGGCAAAAATTCTCTGTTGATCTTGATGTGATGAAACCAACGATTGATTCATCTGGTAGGTTTTCTTATAAACATTCTTTTACAACACAGTATTTTAATGTGCAGGCAAGCCGTATGGCTTTTCTTGGCATTGATGCTAAAGAGGTAATACTGGACGATGATACCAGGCTCAGGGGTGTTGAAGTTCATCTGGATGACCACCGCCTCCTGCAGTTGGACAAAACATACAGAATAGAGGCACAGGAAGAAATCGGAGGAATATTGATTGCTGAGCTTCTTACTAAGAGCGATCTGGTCAATCATCGTGTATTGGCAGTTCTGCGCCCATATAATTTTCATCACTCCCGCGATGGATATCTTTATATCAAGGATGGAGACCAGGCAAAATTTCTTACTAATTTTTCTGTGATTCCCCAAAGCGTGATACATAGTGTAAAACTGATGCGAGAAGGTCGTGAGTGGAGTGAACAACTTCGTGTGAATCCCAATGAAACTGTGATCGTAAGAATAACCGGGCAAAGCCTTGACAAGTCTCACATCGCTTTTGATGTGCCCGGCGGAAGGGTAACCGACACAATAAGCTGGTCGGAATCAGAAGCAGAGTTCAGCATGCATATTCCGATGGAAATTCCGAAATCCAGGATCAACCTCCAGGTTAACAACCGTCCCTCAGGCTATGCCTTAACTGTCGCAGAATACCAACTACCCAGGCAATTTGACTTCATTCATATCAATTATGGTGATAAGCCAACGGTTGTTTCTGGTATCACAGGCCCAGTTTTCTATGAATCATCAATCAGAGATATTGTAATTGGCTTCGACAGGTTTAAGATTGATGAAGATGGGAGATTATTTGGCAAACAGTACCTGGATATTGAGGTTCGTATTCTTGGTCCCCGGGGTGAATTACTTGAAACCTTTCGGCAAAATGGAGTTGCGGTTTGTCCGGCTGAAAACTCACTACGTTTTCAGTACTATACCAAAAATGATTGCCGTCTTCACGAAATCAGCTTAAATCAGCACCTTACCAGGAAAACCCATTCCTGGGAAATATGGACAAGGGCTATCATCAGCATTGAACATTCATCCGACAAATACACTTCAGGACATCACAGGAAAACAGTTGAAATTATTTTACAACGTCCCCTTCGTTTCGATGTTGATGTTTCCTTCCCGGCAGGTTTGCTGATTATCAGCCCTGAAAATGAAAAGATTGGAAACCTGAGTGGAATCAGTATGGCAATGATAGCGCAGTTCAGTTTTTACCACAGAGAAAAAATTGCTGTGATGAAACCATATAAAATTGGTGTCGGCTTCCTGGCTCTGAATGCCTTCAACTTTTCCGAAAGCTCAGGTGTCAACCGCGATATGGGTATCGTATTGATAGGAAGCATTTTTCCCACCCGAAAAGATACGCGCATGTCGTTTCCATTATATATAGGAGCTGGTTATTTTCTGAACCAAAAAGACTGGTTTATGTTGCTGGGGCCTGGAATCAGGGTTAGTTTTTGAGTTTGA
The DNA here is from genome assembly GCA_964419945.1 of uncultured Bacteroidales bacterium. Lineage (GTDB taxonomy): Bacteria > Bacteroidota > Bacteroidia > Bacteroidales > JAAYJT01 > JAAYJT01. Next base: position 23,074 of record CAYQRU010000014.1, read on the forward strand.
AAACCATTGTGGGAAAATCCGGCATTGTTCACTCGCCTAACAGCAACTTCACAGCCAATATCCTTTTTCTGAGTGACAGCGCTGCTGCCAAACAAATCATGCTTGTGATGAGCACGGTCATGCTTACGCCTGCAAATTCCGCCAAAGTTCCGCTCACAAGATTCCCAAGAGGGGTCATCCCCATAAAAGTTAGGCTGTAAAATGAAATTACCCTTCCACGCTTACTTTCTTCAGCAACTCCCTGAAGCAATGCATTGGTAGCATTAAACATTACAATCATTCCAAATCCGGTGACGAAAAGGGCAGCCATTGAAAGCACCACAACCTGTGAGTGTGAAAAAAGACCCAGTGCAACTGCAAAGATTAATGCCGCAGTGATAATATTTGCAGGTAATGTGCTGACGCGTTGCCTTGAAGCTAGATATAATGCGCCTGTCAGAGCACCTGCTCCGAGAGAGCCTATCAGCGTTCCCAATAAAGTAGCACTACCATTCAATACATTGGCAGCAAAAGCCGGCATTAAAGCCTGAAAAGGCAGACCAAAAAGTCCACAGAAAGCAATCAGCAACAATGGAAACCGCACAGGTTTGAAATTCCAGGAATATTTCAAACCCTCAGTTAGTTGATTAAAAACGCTTCCGGGTGACTGAACCGGTTTATATTCTGCAACCTTAATATACATCAGACTGACCACTACAGCCATGAAACTCAAACCATTAATCATAAAGCACCATCCTTCTCCCACCAGGCCAATCAGGATTCCGCCTATCAGCGGCCCAATGAACCGGGCAGTATTGAAAAGAGAACTGTTCAGGGCAATGGCATTGGGCAGGTCTTCTCGGTTGTCAATTATTTCGAGCACAAAGGCATGCCGGAAAGGTGTATCAAATGCATTGATGATCCCTGCAATGACAGAAATAACGATCAAATGGGCAATACCCGCAATATCAGTAAGCACCAGAATGGCCAGAATGATTGCGGTAAGCATTGCCAGTGCCTGGGTAATTATAAGTGTACTGCGCCGGTTGAAGCGATCGGCATAGACTCCAGCCAGGGGAGTGAAAAGCAGTGAAGGAATCTGGCCGGTAAAAGCTATGATACCGAGATACATTGCCGAGCCTGTAAGCCTGTATACCAGCCACCCCATCGCAATATTCTGAATCCAGGTCCCCATCAGCGATATACTCTGGCCAAAAAAGTAGTAGCGGTAATTGCGATGGTGCAACGAGCGGAAAATCAATGCAATTGTCTTAAAACTTAAGATTTCTCCCAACCGATTCATCAATGATTATGATTTGTGCAAAAGTACAGTTTATATTGCCTTTCCGGCATTAGCAAAGTGCAGTGCAGAATGGGAAAAAGCAATATTTTGAAGCAGATATGGTGTGTACCATACCTTCAACAATCAAGCGACTTTGATGCCTTATCAATCAACCATTTGCATTTCGAATTTCAGGATTCATTTTTCCACCCTCTATATGCAATTCCTTTCTTAGCTTTGCACTCCAAATCATTCGAAATGAACAATATTTTAAAACAGCTTCCAAACCTGAAACATCTTCATTCGGGAAACTTCTTTTTGATTGCAGGGCCTTGTGTGGTTGAAGACACAGAAATGCCACTGGTAATTGCCCGTCAAATCGAAAGCGTTTGTGACAATCTGGAGATTCCATTCATTTTTAAAGCATCATACAAAAAAGCCAACCGATCAAAGGCCGGTTCATTTACAGGAATCGGAGACACCATGGCAATGGAGGTGATCCGTCATGTGGGAGTAACCATGAATGTGCCCACTATCACTGACATTCACACTGAACCTGAAGCTGAAATGGCAGCGCATTATGTTGATGTGCTTCAGATTCCGGCTTTTCTATGCAGGCAAACTGAACTTCTGGAAGCAGTAGCCCGAACCGGGAAATTTGTGAATATAAAAAAGGGACAATTTGTATCAGCAACAGCTATGGCCTTTGCTGCAGAAAAAGTAAGCTCCGCCGGAAACAACAAAATCATGCTCACCGAACGGGGTAGCATGTTTGGTTATTATGACCTGGTAGTTGACTTTCGTAATATTCCGATCATGCAATCTTTTGGATATCCCGTAGTACTTGATGTGACCCATTCATTGCAGCAACCTAATCAAACCACCGGAGTTTCAGGCGGTATGCCAGAGATGATCGGAACTATTGCAAGTGCCGGTATAGCTGCCGGTGTTGACGGTATCTTTCTTGAAACCCATCCCAATCCATCAAAAGCTAAATCCGATGGTGCCAATATGTTACCTCTTGATCAACTCTTCGACTTGTTGGTGAAACTTGTCAGTATAAGAAAAACAATAAAACACTGACAGCCAAATCGAGTATGAATAAAGCAAGATTTTCAAATACTTTACTGATTCTTTCTTTCTCTATTTGAGCCGGAAATACTTCACCGATCCTGTTTCGGGATAAAACTGAATTTCACGTACACCATCGAAAGGTAAAAAACTAATGGCTCCCAACTGGCTGATTAAAAACTGATTTTCATCCACAATCAACTCACCATTTCGAATAATGAAGCCTGCTTTGTCAGGTATTCTGTAATAAAACCCGGTCATTTTGCGCTTCTCCTTTTCTCTCATTTTTTGATGCCCTGCAACCTGTGCGACATTCCCTGCTTTATTAAATTCAATCGTAACCGGCTCTCCGCTGGCTGACTTCTTATCTAATATGCCTAAACTGGGAGAAAATTTACAGAGTATTTGCCGCTGGTTTTCATTGTCCGGAAGAGGCTCATAAAAATAGCTGTAATGGTGATTGGTAGTAATTGTTTTGCCTTTGAACAAAGTAAGATACTCATTTTGAAGGTTTAGGAGTTGATCGTTCATATACTTCATAACCTCAGCCGAATAATTTACTTCATGATAGCCTGTTATCAGACTAAAACGTTGATCTTCCAGCTTAAGAATAAAGTTTGCAGCTTCACGGGCCTTTTGTTCTGTTGATTTTTCAATAAACGTTTTTCTGAAAAAGACTTCCTCGAAAGTAGTAGTATCCACATTGATACGACGAATAAAGGTATCCACCTTTTCAATAAATCCCGGAACAGTAATGTCAACAAATTCAGTTCTTAACTCTGACTTCTCAGCATCCTTTCCGGTTTTCGTTTTTTCACCCGATTTGGCAGTTACTTCCCAGGAAGCCGATTGCATCAGTCCTTCCGGGCTTAAAGAAAAATGCATATTGCTTATATTTTTTTCGGGAATTCTGACAAAATAAAACTTTTCAGGATCCACCCCGTGAAAGACATTCATACCTGCTGCTGTAAGATGATATGTTGTTGAATTAGTATGTTGTACATTTTCCAATCCCAGTAAGCGGCCTGCATATTCTGAATAAGGGCCGCGTATAAATTCAACTTTTTCTACCCAAATATCCACGCGAATCATGTTTTTGGGAAGTGCATAATAAATGCCTTCATGCTTTTGTGCTTCCACATCATTTACCAGTGGTACTATGCTCACCTGAGCAATCACTTCCGTAAGTATTCCCGGTACAGCACAAAACAAAAATATATATATCGCTGATTTTAAGCTATTCATAATAAAAGTTATTATTTGCTGATCCATATAATTGGTATGCCAACCTGAATTTTCCGGTAATGCTGGTCAAGAATAATATTCAGATGAACGCTGGTAATGACTGAATATCAATAAAAAAGACAATATATCAAGCACTAAAGATAGCACCCTGGTGTATTGTCTGCAATTTTCCCTTCGCGAACCATGATTCTTCCTCCCCGGATCACATACATGGCTTTTCCCTTTGTACTGAAGCCTTCATAAATATTCACATCACAATGCTGATGATGAGTTGAAGCTGAAATAATTTCGGTGTGCTCAGGGTTCCATATTACCAGATCGGCATCAGCACCTTCAGCTACAATTCCTTTTTTTGGATATAATCTGAAAATTTTCGCCGGCATAGTTGAGGTAAGGTCCACAAATTGTCTGAGAGTTATCCGGGATTCCAACACACCATAAGTATAGAGCAAAGCGAGGCGATGTTCAACACCACCTGCACCATTTGGAATTTTACGGAAATCATATTTCCCGGCTGCCTTTTGTTCCAGGGTGAAAGGGCAATGATCGGTACCAGCTGACTGCAGCACACCGTTCGAGAGCGCCAGCCAAAGGGCTTCATTATCGGCTTTTTTTCGAAGAGGCGGACTAATCACATAAGGTGCTGCCCGGGTAAAGCCCCCCTCGTACCGACTATCATCAAGCAGAAGGTACTGAGGACAGGTTTCTGCAAATACTGTCTGACCAGATTGATGAGCTTTAACAATATATTCCAGTGATTTGGCAGTGGAAATATGCACAAGATAGACTTTACAATTCGCTTTATCAGCTAATTGCAATAAATTACGAACAGCTTTTGATTCGGTTTCCGGTGGCCTAGACATTGCATGATAAACCGGTTCTGTTTTGCCTTTCAGGTAGAAATGATCCCTGTAATAGTCAATTACAGTACCCAGCTCACAATGTACTGCCACAACTGTTCCATATTTTCCGGCGATTTCAAGCACACGTTCAAGATCATTATCTTCAAGTCCAATATTCGATTTGTAAGCCATATAAACTTTGAAAGACCTGATACCTAACTCGATGCATTTAATTAATTCTTTTTCAGTATCTTCGGTGAACTCCACCGGGCTGACGTGAAATGCGTAATTACAGAGTGAGTCTTCCGCTTCTTTCTTTCTGATTTCCAATGCACTGAGAATGGATTGCTCACGTGCCGGAGTAACGAAATCAATCAACGTGGTGGTTCCTCCGAGTAACGCAGCAATGCTTCCTGTATAAAAACTGTCAGAAGAATATCCGGCGGATGTTGGTAAATGCATGTGGACATGAGGATCAATACCGCCAGGTAAAATGTACGATCCCTCAGCATCTATTATTTCGTCGGCAATAATCTCATCGTGCAATTTGGCAGCCATCATCCTGATAATCCCGTCATGAACAAGAATTTCACCCTTAAATTCTTTGTTTTCGTCAACGATGATTCCATTTTTAATGATCAGTTTCATGACAATGGCATTATTTTCCCTGAAGCAATTTGCGGTACATTCCATCCCGATCCTGAGAAAAGCCAAGTTTTTTCAGATACTTGCTGTACTTCCTGCTTTTTACTTCAGCAATTACATTCTTAAACCCGCATGCAATAAATTTATTATTCAACTGCCCATAGATAAATTTTCCGTTTTTAAAATCCCTGTACTCCGGAAGTACATAGTCAAGGCCAACACTAAGCGTGTGTTCGTTTTGGCGATGAGCAAGAAAAACACCGGCAACTGCCATGTTCCTCAGTGTGAAAAAGCTAACAGTATTAAGCTGAGGCTTATAAGTGAATCCGGGAAAGAATTTTTGAATATCCTTATCATAGAAACCCAGGAAGCGCACCAGGTAGCGGTTATCAGGTTTGACTTCAAGAATCTCAAATACCTCTTTCCTGAAATATATATTGACCAGATAAAAAACATCTGCTGAAGCGATAAAAGTATTCAGTATCCCAACCGGCCATGCGCCAATAAGCCAGCCATAAGTGGAAAATGTAACGGCACCGGCCAGGTTAATCCATCTGAATTTCAGGATGGAATTCATGGTCATTGACGTAGCGATGATTGCTGAGGCAATATAACCAATCCATTGAAGGTTGCTTATTTCCATATTGTTAATAAATGTTACAAATTTCAATACAATGAATAACGGCAGGAAATCCTTTTTGATATTGAATCTGTCTAAAGTGTAATTTCTGCCACAGAAAAAATCTTTGTAACTATTGATTACCTCTGGTCATTTGCATGATCCTGACTCCAGTAAAATCATTCTCTTTCTCCATAACCGTAAATTTTCAGATGATAATGCAGTCAAATTCATGAAAATCTGCCCAACGGCTGATGTTTTCAGGACATTGCAAGGAGCATTCATTAGTAAATAATCCGGCCTTTGACACCAAAGGCGTTAATTCTGATTCAAAAAGCATGAGTGTGCATTGATATCAAATAATCAAAGCCAAACAGCGTTAAAGGTAAAAATAATAAGCAAACTGCCCACTGTGGCAATTTTTTTTGCAAAAATCGAAAAATTATGGACAGAATTAATGTTTTGTGGATAGATGATGAAATTGACATGCTCAAGCCGCACATTTTATTCCTGAATCAGAAAGGATACGACGTACATACGGCAAATAATGGGGGAGATGCCCTTGATATTTTGAAAACAAGAACTTTCGACATTGTTTTCCTTGATGAAAATATGCCTGGCCTGTCAGGAATTGAGACATTGGCAATCTTGAAGGAAAACTATCCAAGCCTGCCCGTAATTATGATCACTAAAAGTGAGGAAGAGAGGATCATGGAGGATGCTATCGGTTCGAACATCACCGACTATCTCATCAAACCGGTGAATCCTAACCAGATTTTGCTGGCTTTGAAAAAAAGCCTTGAAAACAAAAAGATTATCAGCGAAAAGACAACTTATGCCTATCAGCAGGAATTTCGCAATATTGGTATGGAGATTTCAAATAATCTCACACACAGCGAGTGGATGGATGTTTATCGCAAGCTCGTTTCATGGGAATTAAAGCTGGAAACGTCGAAGGATGAAAGTATTCTTGAAATACTTCAGATGCAGAAAAGTGAAGCGAACCAGGTCTTCAGCAAATTTATAGAAAAAAATTATCAGCGCTGGTTGGGTGATTCGGGTGCTGACCGCCCGGTGCTCTCACATACATTGCTGCGTGAAAAGGTTTTTCCTGTGCTGGATAAGAAACTGCCTGTTTTTCTGATACTGATTGATAATCTTCGGTACGACCAATGGAAGATACTCCAGCCGATAATTGAGGAATCTTTCAGAGTTGAAAAAGATGAAATGTATTACAGTATTTTGCCTACTACAACCCAATATGCCCGGAATGCATTCTTTTCAGGTCTGATGCCTTCGGAAATTGAAAAGAAATATCCACGCTACTGGATTAACGAAGGCGACGAGGGCACAAAGAATCAGTTTGAAGGCGAATTGCTTGGCGAACTCCTGAAACGTTTTGGCCGTGATATGAGATGCTATTATACGAAAGTGCTGAACCTTACTGCAGGGCGCAAACTGGTGGAATCTATGTCGAATCTCATGGTGAACCAGTTGAATGTGATTGTTTATAATTTTGTTGACATGCTCTCTCATGCACGCACTGAAATGGAAGTAATCAGGGAGCTTGCCGGCGATGAAGCAGCTTATCGCTCGATTACTCTTTCATGGTTCATACACAGTCCGTTGCTCGATATTATTAAATTCCTGGCCAATCAACAGGTAAATCTGATCATTACCACAGATCATGGGTCCGTGAGGGTTCAGAATCCGGTAAAAATAATTGGTGATAAGACCACTACCACCAATCTTCGTTATAAATCGGGTAAAAGCCTGAACTACAATACAAAAGAAGTGTATGAAGCAAGAAATCCTGCAGATGTGTTTTTGCCAAAGACCAACGTAAGTTCTTCGTATGTATTCTGCAGGCGAAATGACTTTTTCGCCTATCCGAATAATTACAACTATTATGTGAACTATTACCGCGATACTTTCCAGCATGGTGGTATTTCTCTCGAAGAAATGATAGTTCCTTTTATCACACTAAAGAATAAATAGTTGCCAGTCAGCATCTGGTTATAAATCGCAGCTTGCTGATTGCCTTTTTCTTGCTATCTTGCGCCGGAATTAAGAACAAATCAGTGTCATGCTTTCATTACAGGCCACCAATGTTATTGCACTTCAGACGATTGCACATAAAATTATAACTCATTTTCCTGCACAAAGGGTTTTCGCACTCCAGGGAGTGATGGGAGCCGGAAAAACAACGCTTATAAAAGCTCTTTGCCGGGAAATTGGAGTAAAGGATGTCGTATTAAGTCCTACCTTTGCACTCATCAACGAGTACCGTACCGGACAGGGTGAATCAGTTTACCACTTTGATTTTTATCGCATTCAGTCATTATCGGAAGCTTTTGATCTGGGTTATGAAGAATATTTTTACAGCGGTTCATACTGTTTCATTGAGTGGCCTGAAAAAATCGGGCAACTTTTACCTGCTGATTGCGTATACATTGATATTAGTGTTCATGATGACAATCTAACCAGAACCATTAAGGTGCAGTAAAATTCCTCAATACAATGGAACCGGAAAAAAAACAGTTCTTTCCTTTTACTGCTTCCGGAAGCATGTTGCCGAAAGAAGAAATGCTCGAAGTGGCAAGGCAAAAATCTAATCTGACGATTGGAATTCCGCGTGATCATTCCAGAATTGAGAATCGTATTCCATTAGTTCCCAATGCAGTAGGGATGCTTGTGAAACATGGCCACAGAGTGCTTTTGGAGACTGAAGCCGGAAAGCGGGCATGGTTCAGCGATCGTGATTATGCAGAATATGGCGCTGAAGTCGTACAATCACCTTCCGAAATATTTAACAGCGATATCATTCTTAAAGTTGCTCCACTGACCAATGCTGAATCGGAAATGCTGAAGGTAAGGCAAACACTGATTTCCTCCCTGCATCTTTCAGCCAGCAATGAACTCTATATCAAAGAACTGATATCAAAAAAATGCACTGCCATTGCTTTTGAATATCTGCGTGACAGAACCGGTGCTTACCCGGTGCGGCGTTCGATGAGCGAAATTGCAGGAAATGCCGCAGTGCTCATCGCTGCCGAATACCTTTGTCATCCAACATTAGGCAAAGGCCACATGTTTGGTGGATTCTCAGGTGTACCTCCCACCGAGGTGTTGATACTGGGTGCCGGAACCGTCGGAGAATTTGCTGCTGCTTCAGCCGTGGGAATGGGAGCAATGGTAAAAGTGTTCGATAATTCAATCTACAAGCTTCGCAAGCTGCAATCTCTGATCAGCACAAGGATTTTCACTTCTGTCATCCAGGCTGAAATACTTTCAAAATCGCTGAAAACTGCCGATGTTGTCATTGCAGCATTACATACCGACAGCGGACGTTCGCCTTTCTGTATCTCAGAAGAAATGGTAAGCAGGATGAAACCAGGTTCCATTATCATTGATGTGAGCATTGACCAGGGAGGTTGTGTAGAAACATCCGAACCTACTGACCACCAGAATCCGGTTTTCAAGAAATTTGAAGTGCTGCATTATTGTGTTCCCAATATTGCCTCGCGTGTGCCTCATACTGCCTCCTATGCCATGAGTAATTACATTGCCCCCATCCTGCTTTCAATTGGCGAACAGGGTGGAATTGGCAACGTGTTGAAAGAAAGCCAGGGTGTAAGACGAGGAGTTTACCTCTTCAACGGCATTGTCACCAATAAGTTACTTAGCGAAAAATTTAACCTGCCATACCAGGACATTGATTTGCTGATAACAGCATTTTAAATATTGTGCCTCACTGAAAAAAAATCATCGCACAGAAAAACAGTCAGCTTTACTCACTCACTTCCTTATTAATTTCTGCAACAATTTCGAAGTTACAAATCCGATCTCAAAGAATAGCATACCAAAGAAAATTTTGAGCATATGACAGATTTTTACATAAACCATTTTTAGTCATGATCTGGCAAGCATACATGAAAGGTTTTGGTAACTATTTGAGGATTGAGCGGTCGCTATCGGTAAATACACTCGAATCTTATCTTCGTGATCTCGGAAAGCTGACAAGATTTATTCAAGAAAAGAATCCCGGACTGCAACCGGAGGAAGTAACGAAAGATCATCTGCATGCATTTATTGTATGGATCAACGAACACAAAATGAGTGCACGTTCGCAGGCCAGGCTGATCTCAGGTATAAGAAGTTTCTATACCTATTTACTACTTGAAAACAAGGTAAAGAATGATCCTACACAATGGCTGGATATGCCGCGGATCGGATACAGATTGCCAGATACTCTCAGTGTGAATGAAATCAATACGATGATTGATTCAGTTGATTTGAGTAAACCTGATGGCGAGCGCAACAAGGCTATTCTTGAAACACTTTACGGGTGCGGATTGAGAGTATCGGAACTCACAGGAATGAGAATTACAGACATCCATTTTACAGAACAGTTTGTCCGCATCACTGGAAAAGGAAATAAGGAACGTCTCGTACCCATCGGGCATAGTGCATTGAAGCAGATAACTACCTATTTGCAAACCGGGAGAAAGACCCAAAAAATCAACAAAGGCTCCGAAGATATCCTTTTTCTGAACCAGAGAGGAAATAAACTCTCCAGGGTCATGATTTTCAATATTATCAGGAAGCATGCTGAATTGGCAGGGATACGCAAAACAGTCAGTCCGCATACCTTTCGTCATTCATTTGCCACCCATTTGGTGGAAGGCGGAGCGGACCTCAGGGCGGTGCAGGAGATGCTGGGTCATGCATCTATCATTACCACAGAAGTTTACACACACCTCGACAGACATTACCTGCGCAGTATTATCAATGAATATCACCCCCGGAAAAAACAGTAAATGAACTGTGCTTATTCAGAAAAAGGAGTGCTCCAGTTCAGACTGACCAGTTTGCCTTCTTCAAAATAAAAGTCTATCAAAGCATCTTCGAACGAAAGTAGTTTCTCCCCCCATTCTTCGTCTTCGCTGTAATTTTCGATATAGCCATTTTCCTTCATGAGTTCAATGATCTGGTCTTCGCTCATTTCGAAAATCAATTTACCGAACAGTATTGCTTCCTGGTTATTAACTTCGATGCTTGTAAGTTCAAGATCAGGTTCACCTTCAAAAAACAGGCAAACTCCATCGTCATCGTAATACCAAAGTTCAGTTTCCAGATCATCTTCGTTATCTTTTTCAAGTGCTTCAATTTCAGTAGGTTCACCAAAATAATGAGTAGCCTCTTCAGCAGAAGCACCGAAAGTTAGTCCATTTAAACCTTTTTTAGGTTGGATTTCAAATTTCTGTTTATTCATGATTATCTAGTTTTAGGGTTTCAAATTTCAATGTGTTCGCCTGCATGCCTCGTTTACGAAAAAGGAGAATCCGTTTCTTTCGCCATGTGATTGTAGGCAAGCCTGCGTAATAAACCGGGGAAGAATTTATTTAGCCAGACTGTCAATTTACCCTCCACAAATGTAAGAACAATATTATTTTTACGCCTGGCAACACCGCTCAATATATGCCCTGCCACTTTTTCAGCACTCATCATCGCCTGCTCATCACGGGGACTTTCACCCTGTGGTTTACCACCGGCATTAAGTGCTGCATTACGGATATTGGTAGCTGTAAAACCCGGCGCCACAATCATCACATGCAGACCTTTTTTCAGGTTTTCGGTTCGCAGAGATTCCAGGAAACCCCGTACGGCAAATTTTGAAGCTGAATACCCTGTTCTACCTGGTAAACCAACATGGCCAGCCACAGAAATCACACCCACCAGTGACCCTCCTGACTTGAGCAAATGCGGCAAAGCATATTTTGTACAATATACGGTCCCCCAGAAATTCACATCCATGAGGGTATGAATGACATCAAGATTTACCTCAGCAAACAAGGCCCTCATGGAAATCCCTGCATTACATACCAGAATATCAAGGGTTCCAAATCTGTTAATTGCCTTATCAATCAGGTTTTTGCAATCCTCCTCCCTCGTAACATCAGTTCTTACCGGCAATACTTCAATTCCTGATGCAGCAATTTCTGAAGCAACAGCCTGCAGCGCCTCATCATTCCGTGAAGCGAGTACAATCCTTGCCCCCATTTTGGCAAAAGCAAGCGCCGTCGCCCTGCCGATGCCTGAAGAAGCCCCGGTGACCACTACAACTTTACGATGAACATGCATTCCCATGATCGGTATCGAATTGATATTTCTTCTTTGCGCCTGCAATAATAAAAAGAATAATGCTGTAAGAACCAGAAATCCAAAAATAGTTATCAAGACCCTGATAGAAGGCTTACATTTGCAAAGCAAAACAAATCATTATGCAAACGTTAAGAGAAAAATTTTACCGGTATCTTGCGCAGACTTCACCCGCGCCTCTTGCAATGGAAGTTCACTCGGCAGAAGGTTCTTACCTGATTGATGGCAACGGAAAACGCTATCTTGATTTCATTTCCGGAATTTCGGTGAGCAGCACCGGGCACCGTCATCCGGAAGTGGTGGCAGCTATCAGAAAACAGCTCGACAGGCATCTGCATGTAATGGTTTATGGCGAATTCATTCAGGAATCTCAGGTATTACTGGCCAACAGGCTCGCACATTTGTTGCCGCCGACTCTCAGCACTGTTTACCTGGTAAACTCGGGCAGTGAAGCTGTGGAAGGTGCCTTGAAGTTAGCCAAGCGCTATACGGGCAGGCATGAAATTATCGCTTTCAGGAATGCTTATCATGGCAGCACACATGGTGCGTTAAGTGTTTCAGGAAACACCACGCTGAAAATGAGATACATGCCCCTGTTACCGGAAGTAAAACACCTGGATTTCAATAACATTGCTCAACTTAACAAAATCACCACAAAGACAGCGTGTACTATTGTTGAACCCGTTCAGGGTGAAGCGGGGATTGTACCCGCCACCCATGAATTTCTAAAATTGCTGCGAAAAAGATGTACCGAAACGGGCAGCCTGCTCATTTTCGATGAAATACAAACCGGGCTGGGTCGCACAGGCAGCCTTTTCGCATTCATGAAATATGATGTTACACCAGATATGCTTTTACTCGCCAAAGCTTTTGGAGGTGGCTTGCCTTTAGGTGCATTCATATCATCATCAGAGATCATGCAATGTCTGGGTGTTGATCCTCCGTTGGGGCACATTACGACTTTCGGCGGGCATCCGTTAAGTTGTGCGGCTTCACTTGCCAACCTGGAAATCATCGTCAGGGAAAAGCTCTGGCAGCATGTTGAGCCGAAAGCGGAACAGGTGATTAAAGGTCTGGTTGATCTTCATGAAATACGGGAAATGAGGCACTCCGGTTTAATGATGGCTGTGCAGTTTGAAAGTGAAGAATTCAATCAGGCTGTTATTAAAAAATGTTTTGACAAAGGTCTTATCACCGACTGGTTTCTTTACAGCCCCGGTGCATTGAGAATTGCACCACCGCTGATCATTACATATGATGAAATATCCAGTGCAGTTGCAATCATCAGGGAGGCAATAAAAGAAGTCAGCAAAATATCCGGTTCCTGAGGGAAAAATGAGTTACTGGTAACCCCGGCTGGGTTTAAAAGATTATTGAAATCCCGGCTGAATCCGCCAAAAAACATCAACCTGCCGGCAGCAAGCCCGCATGAGAGTGACAGGAATGTATTGTTCCAGATTTGAAGGTGATGCCCCGCACATTTGAAGTTTCGCTAGTCCGGAAAAAAAAGAAACAAGTTCATCATGTCTGACCATGCGACCGTTGTTATCATTTTCCAGGTTGCCAGCTATGGTCGCCTTCTAACCAATACCAATGTCCCGGATCTGTATGATTGTATGGATTCGTATGTTTAAACAAGGAGCTTCAGCCTTGTAAATGAGTCACGTAATGTTTTTGGAATGAAAGCTTATTAACCGGATATGGATTACATTTTTATGCATGCGCTCGCCTGCGGTCAGGCAGGCTGATTATTTTTAAGAAAGTCTTGTTTTATTTCAAAAAGATTAGTTTAATTTTGGAAAAAAATGAATTGAAACATCCAGGCGAAATTCTATTGCATTATAACGACTGTCAATCATTAAAAACTGAATCTTTATGAAAGAAATTAACCTCAATCTGAATGAAAACGAATTTAAGGCCTATCTCTTGCTTTACGCTGCTCATGCGGATTTAAAGCTTGCTAAAGAGGAAAAGATGAAAATACTCTCTTTTGTCAATCCTGCTCATTATCAAAAAATCTACAAAGAGTTTTCCAGGGCAAATGACATCGAAAAGCTGGAAACCATACTGGGGCACAGGGAGAAGTTTTTCTCTACAGATAAGGATATAGAAAGGCTTTTGGAGGATATTTGCGGATTGCTGCAATGCGACAGCAAAATGAACCTGCAGGAAAAGAGCTTTTTTATCCTTCTGCGGAAATTGCTAAAAGGAAGTGAACCTACCCGCCGGTAGTACCATCATGCACAACAATAAACAAATTCAAAGCATAGCCAGATACAGTAAAAGTGAAGCAATCAACATTCCTTATGAACCCTGGATCGGTTATGCCCTGAAACTTTCCGCAAAGCCAAGGCGAGGCGGAGGTAATATGTTCCGCCACCAGATGGAAACACTGGCTATCCTGCTCGATTATAGTTACCGGGATCCCGTATTGCTGAAGGCGGCTCTTATCCACGACCTGATAGAAGATATAGAATGGACTGATTTAGATCATTATGAAGAAATTGAAAGATTGGATGATGATGGAATAGCAGTGCTCCAACTGGTTAAGGAGGTTAGTCAGCATGTCTTTGATGGGGTGAAGGAACCAAAGGGTGAATTTCTGCTCCGCATCATGAAACATGGATCACACAAAGCCAAAATACTCAAAATTGCTGACAGGATATCAAACCTCACCGGACTACCTCTGTCGGGAGATCAGGATTTCATCAGGAATTATATCAGCGAAACAGAACAATACATCGCACCTTATGCCAGCCAGATTAATCCCGGTATGGCACAGGAAATTAATGAACGGTTAAAATCAATTAAAAGAAAATTTCTACCATGAAAATGACGGTCGAACAATTCAAAGAGTGCATCAGACAGTACGAAAAAATTCAGCCTGATTATCAGGTATTCGCTAAATTACTGGATGAAGTATTGAAAAAGGCAGCAGAAAAGTCCGGTTTTCTCGCCATCGTTCAAACCAGGGCCAAGTCGGTTGGCAGTTTCTCATCAAAAATCATCATCAGGGATAAATACATTAAACCGCTTGAAGAGATTACCGACCTGTGCGGGGCAAGGATCATCCTTCATTTCCAGAGCCAGGTGGACAAGATCTGCACATTCATCAAAGAAAACTTCGTAATTGATGAAGCCAAAAGCCTCGATCAGAAATCAAAGCTGAAAGTGAATGAATTTGGTTACCGCTCCATCCATTACATCGTAACCCCCAAAAAGGATTCGATCCTTGGTGTCCCCGTGGATGAATGTCTGAAAAATAAAAAAGCAGAAATACAGGTGCGAACCCTTGCTGAGCATGTGTGGGCCGATATTTCGCACGACAGGATCTATAAACCCGATCTGACGATTCCCAAAGAATGGCGGCGCCAGGCGGCGAGGCTCTCGGCGATTCTTGAAGATGCTGATATTGATTTTGGAAACATGTCAAAAGAAATTGACTCCATATCGAGGGCATTTGAACTCCAGTATGAAAAAGAAAAAACACCTGTAGAAATCGAAAAACTGATTACACTGACTGCCGTTTTAAGACAGAAGCCGGACGAAGCGGTGCATCATGTGTTGAAGTTATCATCAATATACCGGGCCATTGGATCTTATCAGGAAGCTTCAGAACTCGTTAAACCCTGGCTCGATACACCTTCGCACCCAATACTGAACATCCGGTTGTGGTTTGAATACGGTCTCTCCCTGAGCCTGTCACACTGTCAGAATGTGCACTCTCCAAGTTACTCAGACGGGTTGAAAGCCATTCGTCGCAGCCTTGGTTTAATAGAACAATTACCGCCTGAAACAGTGATTGACTTTAAAGAAGAGATCAGCTTCATTTTTTACCGTTACGGAAAACTATTACAGAGAAATGAAGAAGAGACCCATGCGACGGATTCTTTGTTTAAAAGAGCACATGACATGATGCCCGATAATCCGTTTTACCTCGTGGCAATGATAGAATCAGTGGTGATGCGGAACGCAGACCTTGGAAAATACAGTGTTGATCTTTTCAGGGCCAGCATGGAAATAGCCATTGCCAGTTTAACACGTATGCTCGAAATGGGAGTAAAACGGGTAACTGCATGGTTTGCTATTGGCCGGTGCCATTTTTTTTCGGGGGATGAAGCAAAATGTATCGAGGCTTATTCCAATGCTGTCAGTACGATATTGGATGATCGTTACCATACAAGTATTTCAGGCATCATCGCCGAAATTGACCTGGCCGGCCGCCTTAAGCGATTCGACAGTTCGCTTGCAAAACAGATACAGCTTTACCTGAATATTGCTTTGGTAGTTTCGAGGCATTGCACTGACAAGGAAAGGTTTAAAAATTTCCTGCAAAACCAAACCCTGAGAGCAGCCGTACTTAAGACGCCTGTGGTTATTGTTGCCGGAGGTGCTTCCTTCATGAACGAAGAAAAAGTGGCTGTCTATACAGATCATATCATGGAGTTGATGCACGGTTTCAAGGGTACCATTATCAGCGGGGGTACGACTGCCGGCATTCCGGGGCTGGTTGGAAAGGTAAAAAAAGAATTGCAGGATAAAGAAAAAATTGATTTTGATCTCATTGCATACCTGCCAAAGAAACTTCCCCCGGATGCAGATATATCAGATGCGTACGATACAATCTATCAAACAGATGCCGGGAAGTTTTCTCCGTTTGATGTCCTGATGTGCTGGAATGATCTGGTGTGTAACGGAATTTCCCCGTCGGATGTTGTCCTTATCGGGATTGATGGTGGGTCTGTGGCTACAATCGAGTATATGATTGCACTGTCCCTGGGAGCCAGGGTGGGACTGGTTTCCTACAGTGGCCGCGCTGTTTCCGGATTTCTGCAGAACAAAGCATGGAAGAGCCATTCCAGACTTTTACCCTTACCCGATGATCCACATACCGTGTGGGCTCTGGCCAACCAGCATGCTGCCACAAGTCTGACCCGGGAAGAAGTGGAGCAGCTTGCACCCATGGTGCATGAGTTCTACAGACAGGAACGCCTGAAAACTTTCAAACCGGAAACTGAAGACATTAATCAGTATAAGGTAGTAATGGGCTGGGATTTACTTCACCCATCACTCAAAAACTCCAACTTATTGCAGGTTGTTTTTTGGGAGTTGATGCTGCGCAGGGTAGGCCTGGGTATTCGCAGGGCTGATAACCCGTTGATTATCAATATTGAAGACATTGTAACCAAAGAGGAGTTTGAGTTCCTTGCCCGGCTGGAGCATGCCCGCTGGAACGCCGAGCGCCTGCTTGATGGCTGGAGATATGGAAAAGAAAAAGACCTGGCAAAAAAACTGAATCCATGCATTTTACCATGGGACAAACTTGATGCGGAGACACGCCGCTACGACTACGGACCAGTAAAGAATATCCCCTTGTTGCTGGGGAAGATTGGATATGAAGTGTACAGGCTACATCAATAACTTTGATTCTATTATTTTATAAACCAAAATTTACCATTATGGAAACAAATAAAAAACCTGGAATTATCACGCTCATCATTTTAAGCGCCCTGACCGTTATCGTTGGCTATATTAGCTTTCAGATAGCTTTTCCGGATTATCCGTTTCTGAGAAAACTGTATTATGCCTTTCAGTTGTTTACAACTGAATCAGGAGACAGGATCTATGAAAGCAGGGAAACCATCTCATGGTACGGATTTCTTATTTTTAACCTAGCAAGGTTTCTTGCCGTATCCACGCTTATTTATACCATCGTTTTTGCCCTGTATACCGTATTGAAGGATGAATTATACCTTACAAGGGTAAAATACATGAACAAACATGTCATAATTTGCGGGTTGGGCGAGATTGGATTTGCCCTGGCGAATAACTATGATGAAAAAGACAATCTGGTTATCATTGAAAATAATGTGGATAACGAGAACTTATCAAAACTGAAAAAACAGGGAGTCAAAATAGTTAAGGGCAATGCCCTTGATCCTCAAACACTTGAAAAAGCAGGTGTTAGTCATGCCAAATGTCTGATTGCGCTTACCGGTGACGATTTCAGCAACCTCACCATCATCAGGAACGCTAACGAAATTTATAAGAAATACGGCAGAAATAATGATCCAATCAGACTGGCTGCAAACATTGACAGCCGAAACCTCAAAACAGCCGCCTCACAGGAAGGCCTTGTGTCAATAGAATACGATTGCAGCTTTTCAAAAATTCTTGATGAATACTTTGCAAGTGCATCAGAATACGTAAAAAAAGATAAAGATGGAAATCGAATTGCTGGCAAAGAAAGATATGAGTTGGCTGAAACAGAACTAAAGAAATACAATCCTGATTGTGCACAGCAATCAAATATGCATATTAATCAGGCCAGATTATTTAATATCAATGAATTAGCTGCCAGATACATCCATCATTGTTATCCCCCGGACAGATTCAGGCCGGTGACAAAAAAAGATGATCCACCTGTACATATTCTGATTTTGGGTTATAGTCAAATGGGCGAAGAACTTTTAAAACTCAGCGTGCAAAATTGTCACTATCTGAATCAAAGCAAGACCAGAATAACACTGGTAAGTCTTGATGCCGATCTCGTTGAGCAAAAAGCCAGAAATAAAAGAAACCGTATTTCAGAAATAGTTGATATTCAGTTTATCAGGTTCAACCCCCACCATCTTTCGCATCAATTCATAGCTGCTCAAAAGCTTCATAACGTTGATATTATTTATATCTGTTCGCCAAATGAAAGCACACAGGCATCATACTCGGTGAAGGCTCGTGAAATCTTTGGTAACAATATTCCAATCGTCCGTTCATTTGCCAGGGATGTTTTTACCAGATCCGATTCTGACGAATCCACTTACAATGTATTTGTTTATAACGAAATTGCCAGGTACGCATTAATTATTGACGAATCAATTGATAAGAAGGCCATTGCAACCCACAACAGGTGGTTGAAGCGCGAAATAATCAACTATATTGATAAAGTTAATAAGGCCATTTCAGAAGATGTTGAAAAAATCCCCATCCCGAAAAAAACTATGAAAACATGGCATTTGCTTGACGACGAAACCAGGGATGATAACCGCTCTGTCGTAGAGCACAATTTTGTAAAAATCCGGGCAATGGGTCAGTTGAATAAGTGGAATACATGCGAGGACATTGAAAATGCCAAAGTTGACTTCAGTTTCCAGAAAGATGAGGCGAAAGTGTGGCAACTTGCCGAAATGGAGCATCGGCGATGGATGGCAACGAAGTTTTATTATGGATGGGAATACAACGTGGACCGAAAGGATGAACTAAAACGTCACAACAATCTTCTGGCCTTTGAAAAACTCGATGATAGAACAAAGAATATAGATTATAATCAAATCAAGGATGATTTGCAGGAGGTCTGGGGATTGTAGTAAGTAATAAATAAGGAAACCAGCTATGCCCCACCAAACCAATATATTCCGGGTTTTCATCTCCTCCACCTTCACTGATATGAGGGCGGAGAGAAGTATATTGCAGAAGGATGCTTTTCCCAGGCTGGAGAAATTCTGTGAAGAAAA
>CAYQRU010000015.1:0-41831 GCA_964419945.1 uncultured Bacteroidales bacterium
CAGTTCAAAACCACCAGCGACTATCGAATGGGAATAAGAGATAAATACTGCAATCTATAATTTGTTAAATAACAGTTTTTCTGTAAGATAACATAAAATGGATTTTCCTTCATGAATTTTGAACATTAATAAAGATATTTTCTCGTTTATTAAATACAAGTCATAAAAATACGGCTAAAGTGAAAAAAATACTGCCCCATCTCTTACTTGTTTTCCTCCCCTTCATTTTACCAGGTCAACAGTCAAAAGCTATACAACGATCTCAGGTTATTGAAAAGTTAGGGAATAAGGAATACTACATGCACCATGTGTTGCAGGGACAAACCCTGGCAGAAATTGCACTTGCATACAATGTGAGTATAGATGAAATCATCAGGGAAAATGTAAATCTGAAAGGAGTAATCAGCCCCGGAAATGTAATTAGGATAACTAAAACCAGCACAACTGGACAAACTGCTGACATAAATACTAATTCACTGACACCAAAGATCAATTCTTCAGATGCGCGAAACAGTAAATTCGGGGAGGGAGGCATCAGGCATACCGTTCTTCCGGGGGAAACATTTTTTGGAATCTCCAGGAAATACAACATACCACTTGATGAATTGCGCAAAGCCAATCCGGAAATCCAACAATTAAAACTAGGCCAGGTTATGATCATTCCTTTGTCGGGATCTGCTGCGGATAGTCCAAAGAACAATGGATTGCCAGTTTCTGATTTTTTTGAAGGTACAGTTAATCAACCTGCTAATCATGCACAGGTCCAGAAACCTGACAGATCGTTTCATACAAAGGACACCAGTGATTTTTATACCGTTCAAGCCGGAGAGACTCTTTTTTCACTTTCAAAGAGATTCGAAATAAGTATTGATGAGCTGAAATTGCTAAATCCCGAATTGTCAAGCGGATTAAAAGCTGGCCAGATTATCCGGTTAAAACATCAACAACCTGTTGAGAACAATCAATTTATCACGGTGAAGGACACAAGTGTGAGCTATATTTACCATCGGGTACGCCGGGGAGAAACAATATATAGTATAGCCAGGAAATACAATATTGATGTAAATGATGTTACCAGATATAATCCCCAGGCATTGGGTACAATTAAGGTACGGCAGATCCTTCAGATACCGGTGTACACTATTTCAACGAAAGAGATAGTTCGGGAGGTTCCCCAGGATGCATCTTCTGAGACGCAGGAAGAACAAGCTACAGAAAACCTGTCAGTTGATTGCAGGCCTGATCCGGAAACTGACAAAATCTATAAAATTGCACTCATGCTGCCTTTTTTTCTGGACACTGCTGAGGAATTTATTTATTCGGATTCAACGATGATGATGACACCGTCAAATATAAATATGTCCTTTGAATTCATGCAGTTTTATTTTGGTGCTATGCTTGCCATTGACAGCCTTAGCAATCTTGGTCTCAAATCGAAAATATATGTATACGATGTGAACAATACCCCGGAAAGTTTAAACAGTGTCTTAGTCAGACCCGAGCTGAGCAAAATGAATATAATAATTGGACCTTTGTATTCAGGGAGTTTCGACAGGGTAGCCAAATTTGCCGGTGAACATCACATATGGATCATCAATCCACTTTCGCCCAGGAATGATTTTTTACAGAACAATCCTTTTGTGGTTAAGGCACAACCTGCTGCAGAAGATCAGGTAAAACTGATAGGATCATATATAAAAAATCATTTCCATAATAGTAACATCCTTATTGTCAGGCAGTTTTCATTCAGCAATGTGGAGCAGGCACAATCCCTGAAAGTACAACTGGCAGATAATAAGGTTCAGGAAGTGGTTTATTTACGCGACAGCCTTCCGGGCATTGTACGCAGGCTCGACAAAAACAGGGAGAATGTGATAATAGGCCTGTCGGACGACAAGGTTTTCGTGATTGACCTGGTCAGAAAGCTGAATGACATTCGCTCTGATTATCGCATCACATGTTTTGGATTGCAGGAATGGGAAGATTATAGCCTTGAAAGTGATCATATCGTGAACCTTAACCTGCATTTACCTTCCCGGGGTTTTATCAATTATGATGCTGAGCAGGTAAAACAGTTTATCCGTTCATTCAGATGTAAATATAACACAGAACCTATTCCCGACCGGTTTGCATATGTGGCATTTGATGTTGTATGGTATTTTTTATATGCCCTGATGAAATTCGGAAACGACTTTGGTGATTGCCTGCCTACTTTTAAGTACCGGGGAGTGCAAATCCCGTTTGTTTTTGAATCAAACGATCTTAATGGGATGGAAAACAAAGGATTAACTATTTACAGAATAGATAATTTCAGAAAAACGGAGGTATATCCTGCCAGGCCATGAGGTATTTTTTTTCCAGTACCCATCATAAGGATATTGAAGCTTTAAATATTGTGTTGGATAAATCTTTCGCTTAACTTCCTTTATAATGCTGATGCAATGCTGTTTGATTTTTATTTCTTTCTGAAAATCCATAGAAAGATCAGAGCAATATTCAATAATATACTGATAGTCAACCAAAACGATACGGAATACATCCAGCGTGTGGCAAATGCTTCTAATTTGCTGGTAGTATCAGCAATTCTTGCCGAATACAAGCGTTCCACTCCGGTATGTTCTGCCTTGATGGTATCGCTTACAGCAATGTACTGCACAAGATAATTATAAGCTTGTTCCAGATTATTCATCCGGATATGAGCGTTCACAAGCCTTTGGTAATTGTCTCGCAACATCTGCGTGAAATTTAGTTCTTCAGCTAATAAAATGCTCTGATTAAAGTATCCGATTGCAGTCTCCGGGTCATTTTTATTGAGTAAATTATTGCCGATATCAAAAAACCTCATAGAAATTCCGCGCAGGTTGCTTAATTCCTGATCAATTTTCAACGATTGGAAGTAATAACTGATAGCCAGGTCGAGATTACCTGCTTCTTCGTGAATTGAGCCAATAACAGCAAGACTGTTTGACATTCCCTGTTTGTCGCCGAGTTCTTCCCTGATGATCAATGCCTGGGTAACAAATTCCATGGCCTGCTGTGGATCGTTCTTATCCCAATAAGCATGACTTAGGTTTTGATAAATCATGGCTTCGGTATAGCGGTCTTCAAGTTCAAGCGCAATTTCTCTGGCAATAACAAGATTCTCTATGGCTTCGTCAACAAGGCCAGTGGCTTCATAAATGGCTGCAATATTCAAAAGACAATCCATTTCACCGTTTCTGTGACCTGCTTTCGTAAGTACATCAAGCGACCGGAAAAAGGATTGAAGCGCTATGGTAAAATTACCCGTATAGTAATTTATCAATCCAATGTTATATTCTGTTAAAGCTACACCCACGCTGTCGCCAAGTTCCTGTTCGATGGAAATGGATTGCCGATACAGTTCGATTGCCTGATCATATTTACCCTGTTCCTGCATCAACAAGGCCATGTTGTGACAGATAGCTGCCATACCCTGCAAACTTTTAATGGCTTGATAAATGCCGGCTGCTTTTGTATAATAGCTTTCAGCCTGATCATAAGAACCGGTATAAAAATGCAGTATACCAAGATTTTTATTAGAAAGTGCAAGAGCTTCATCGCATCCGGCTTTTGTAGCCAGATCAAAAGCTTCTTCTGCCTTGCTGAATGATTTTTTACGATCCGACTGCCTTGCTTCCACAGACTCCTGGTTAAGCTGCATGGCTCTTTCGCACAAATCTTCCTTCAGTAAGACATCCTGAGCAACAGCTATACCTGAATAAGACAACAGTATGATCACTATCACTTTGATATGTTGATATGCGGTCATTTTTGTGCTCATTTTTATTTCATTCAAAATGGAAGTAAGGAGTCAATTTCTGGAATAAAGCATCGTGCATCAAAGGAATACCATAAAGATCAGAATCTGAATTTACTTTTCCCTTTTTTATCCGGTGATCCACGATTGATTTGGCGAGATAAAAATCTATGTACGGATGAGCCGCCAACTGTTTTACATCAGCTTTATTAATATCAATCAGACGCATAGAAGAATGATCGAAAGTAAAATAACGGGCAACCTGATTAAAACGAACGCTATCAAAACCATATACTTCAAGAAGTTGCGATGCTGTGTGATACCCTCCCAGCATTTCACGGTATTTGATGATACGGTGAGCAAATGCCGGACCTATTCCCGGTACGGCGAGTAACTGGATGGAGTCAGCCTTGTTAATATCAATCAGGTTAATGGATTCTGGCTTCTCATATGTTGAGGTATGACCGGTTGTTTTTCCTGAAGCAAAATCTTTGTTGCTTTCAACATTTATTGCAGCAATTTGAATAAACGGTTCCAGAATTTCAAATTCTTCTTTGCTGATAGTGAAAATGCGTTTAAAGTCTTCTTTTTGCCTGAATTTTCCCCCACGTGTAATAAAATTCTGGATATTTCTTATCTGCTTTGTATTCAGGCCAAGTTCGATCCACATTTCTTCAGTCATCTGGTTGGGGTCGAAAATAAACGGATTGAGCTTGATAGCCGCAATTTCCCGGTCAGGCTTTTTAAATTCCGGTGACCTGGTGTCAACTTTGTCGCGTGCTTTTTGTGATTCATGGCGGGCTTTTTCAAGCGCCATTACCATACGCCCGAATTCAGTGAAGTCTGGTTCCGGAGAGCTGATTAAGACAGGAATAAGTGCTTTAGCCAATAACAGTGTGATCAGGATAAAAAGTAGCATATAAATGCCCCTGATGTCTTTTTTTGAAAAAGAAAAGTAATTTCTAAGTTCCTGCCACATTTGCAGAGAAGTAAAAAATCACAAATTGAAATTTTCTGAAAAATACAAGATAGATATAATAAGTTGTTGTTATCAAGTGTTTTATCTGTATTTCTTAATTTCCCCTGATTTGATCCTTAGCAAATAAGATTTCACATCGCGTCTGATTTCCGGTGCCATTATGATGAGCCCGAGTATATTGGGGAAAGCCATTGAAAGGATCATCATATCCGAGAAGTCAAGGACTGCACCAAGTTCAGAGGATGACCCGATAATGATGCAGACCAGGAAAAGAACCCGATATACAGTATCAGAAACTTTTCGCGTGCCAAATAATTTTTCAGAATATCGTCCAAACAAAAAGTCAAATCCTTTAATTCCATAGTACGACCAGGAAATCATGGTGGAAAAGGCAAAAAGAAAGATGGCCAGCATCAGGATATAAGGGAACCAGCTAAACACTGAACCAAAAGCCTCTGAAGTCAGTGCTGCCCCGGATAGCCCTGCAGGATTTGTATGCATTTCGGTAAAAATGATCACCAGAGCAGTCATTGTACAAATAACCACAGTATCAATAAATGGTTCCAATAGTGCAACAAAACCTTCTGAGACAGGTTCTTCAGTTTTAACGGCCGAATGAGCGATGGGTGCAGAACCAACTCCTGCTTCGTTGGAAAATGCAGCGCGCTGGAAACCAACAATGATTACACCTATAATCCCACCTTTAAGTGCTTCGGGACTGAAAGCACCCTGCCAGATCAGAGCGAAAGCGGAGGGAGTATCACGGTAATTCATGGCAATGATAAAGAGAGCAGAAGCTACATAAAGAATGGCCATGAAGGGAACGATTTTGTCAGTAACGTTTGCTATACTTTTGATACCACCGATGATGACGGCGCCTACCAGGATTGCAAGAATTACTCCGTACCAGAATCCATATTCGGAGATTGACGGGATGATATACATGAATTGTGAGAAAGACTGGTTGGCCTGAAACATATTTCCACCTCCAAACGAACCACCAATTACGAGGATTGAAAAGATTACGGCCAGCACTTTGCCAAGGAATCCCAGTTTTCTTTTTTTCAAACCTTTGCTCAGGTAGTACATTGGCCCGCCTGAAACAGAGCCATCTGGATTGATGTTGCGGTATTTTACGCCCAATGTGCATTCCACAAATTTTGACGACATTCCAAGCAATCCGGCAGCGATCATCCAAAATGTAGCACCAGGGCCTCCAATGATAATTGCAATAGCTACTCCGGCAATGTTACCCAGACCCACGGTAGCCGATAAAGCAGTGGCAAGTGCCTGAAAATGACTAACCTCTCCAGAATCGGCCGGGTTGTCGTATTTTCCCCTGACAATTTGAATCGCATGCATAAAACCAGTGATGTTTACAAATTTTAAATAAACAGTAAAGAATACTGCTCCTAATACCAGCCAAACCACCACCAGAGTAATAGGCTTGGTGACAGGTACTCCATTTTCAGCAATAACCGGTTTCCCATCATCGTCGTAAACTACCGGATCGTAAATTCCAAGGGCTGCAAAGGGATCATAGAACAAAACACTTCCAATGGAATTAACAATAGGTACAAAAAAGGAATTGACCCGTTGGCTCATGGTTTGCCTTTTTGCTGCCTGATCAGGTTGATCCAAAACGGGAACATGCTCTGTAGTGTCAGTACTCAATGAGATTTGAGCCTGTAAATCAATTGTATAGATAAGAAAAAACAACAATAAGATAGTGAAGGCAGTTTTCATTTGATTTGTGGTTTGGTGAGAAAGTCAGAAAGCAGTTGCGAATAAAAGAAAAAAAGTAGTATGCAAACCATTTTCTTCAAAGTATTTTTAATTATCTTCACCAGTGGACATCATGCCTAAGGGAAATCACTTTGTTACATGATTATTTGAGTAGCTCATTTCCAATTCGGCAATCAAGACACCTTTTACGGTCGCAATATTGATTTTTCAGATTGATCAGCGCCTGAGAAGTGAGTGCATTGTTTACTTCCATCCCACATGCTTCCCATTGTTGCATAACTGAGTTTTTTTCAGGTGGGAGTTTTTCAAGAAAACCAAGACCCTTCATTTTATATTTATCCATTTGATGTTGCGATGCATAAAGAAAAAGCAGGGGTATAACGGCGTTGATTATCAGTAGATCAATGCACTGTTCGCTAAGAAATTTCGGCTTGGTGCAACTTGATTTTACATCAAACCGGAAGTGAGAGTCCCAGTATTCGTTGGGTTTTACCCGGAACAAACTTCTCAATGCCCTGATATGATCGGTATCCAGTATGGCGGAAAATAGAGAAGTAGACTGTTGCATAAGTGCTGCCAGTTGTGCAAGTCGAATTGTTGGGAAACCTGCCGGGCGCAGGCGTAGAAATTTCCAAACTGATTTATCCAATGGTTGTAATGAATATTTGTTTCTAAGAAATTCATATTCACTTTTCAGTTGTAACGGATACGGATCCCTCAGCCTGTCTGACAGAAAGCCGGCCTGGCCGAATATCAGGGCTTCCACCTGGGTAGCCTGATCGCGATGACGCATGAGGATTTTTTGCGGAAGAGAAGTCGCCAGCATCTCGAAAGGTAATGCATTGGCTTTTAAACCAAATGACCGGACAATTAATTGATAATGGACTTCTTCCCAGTCATTATTCAGGTTTTCCAACATTTTTTCAAATGCTTTTGTTTTATTCAGAAGACGCTCAACAATTTGAGCCTCAATAGTTGAACTGATGATAATTTTAGAGCAGAATTTGAGAATCCGGGCACAGGGAATCCAGAGCCGGGAATTCATCAACGCTTTATATTTTTCATACAGGGAATCCGGAATCAGATTGCTGCACTCCAGGCAAGGGATAAACTGTCCATCGGGTCTGCATACCGGTCTATCACTGTTAAGCACAACATGCAGGATTACATTGCTGTATGCCGGATCTTTTTCATGCTTGTGGTCAAACCACGCAGAGGCCTGCATATGAATTTCAACATTCCCTGCCCAAATAGTGGTGCCAATCCGAATACGGGCATCAATGAAATCGGGCCCAGCATCAGTATTTCGAGTCCCTGGCCTGATCACTTCGATAGTTTCTCCATCAGTAGTGTGCAACGGATGCACCAGAAGGCGGTATTCCCACAAATAGTATAAAAACTCTTCTTTCATAGCTTAATTTTGAATGAATTAGCTTCGATGATCCCAGATTTTTAATGAAGGTTAGTATGTTGTAGTCAGGGTTGATCGTAAATTTTGCCGGAAAGTTACAAATATTCTGGAATCTGCAAGGATGATTTTGATTGTTTGATGCAATATGTTCATTAATCTCTATGAGAACAGTTTAATTGTTTGATCTACAAATAAATAAAGATGTTAAATTTTTATATTACTGCCAGCCTAAACTTTTGCCAAACACATATTAATATATTGTTGGTTGCAGGTTGGTTTCCTCATGGAAAAATTCGAAAGTATAGCATTGCAGAGAAAAATTTGTTATTTTTGCACAACATTTCAACAGCTAATGATGTTAATTGAAAATGGAAGATGTCAGTGTTCTGGTTTCAGGTATTGAGTTTAAGCTGAGAAGCCTGACAATGAAACATCAACGGATAAGAACAGTTAACAAGGAGTTGGAAGCAAAAATAGAGGAACAGGAACAGATTATAAACCATCAAAAACAATTGATTAACGAATTACAGGAAAGAATTCAAACCGCCAACATTGCAAAAACGATAGCATCGCGTTTTGAAATATCTGATGCCAAAAAAAAGATTGGAGATATGATGCGGGAAATTGACAAGTGTATAGATCTCTTAAATAAATAGCATTAGTATCAGGATTTAAAATATATGGGACGAATGACCATTACAGTGGTTATTGCAGGCAGGCCCTACAGGTTGACCATCAATAAAGAGGAGGAAGAGTTGGTGAGAAATGCAGCCAGGCTGATTGAAACGAAAATGAATAAATATTCAAGCGATTATGCTTTCAAAGATCAGCAGGATTTACTGGCTATGGTAGCGCTTCAGTTTGCAACATCAACCCTGAATTATGAAAAGGAGTTTGATTTTAAAAACCTTCATTTGAATAACAGACTTGCTGAAATTGATCGCCTGATATCTGAAGCCCTTGACTAAAGCAGATTATTATACAGCGTTCTTTGAAAGTCATAAAATAAGCCCGCACTAATTCAATAGTTTGGAAACTCAACATTATCTAATTTAGAGCAAGCTCATGGGTTCGTAGAACAGGCCTCAATTCCGGATATCCGGGATTCTTGATTTTTAAGACAGTGGACGTTCAAAAGATCTGGCAGCTCTAAGCGTGTCGTTTGGGGTTTCCTAAACGCTGATTTGGTTGCGGGCTTTTTTAATCGCCGTAATGGTATCTTGACAGCAGTGTTTTATTTCTATGCTTATCTCCAGCCATTATTCACCTAATTAATTTTAACAACTATATGAATGTACTACTGGTAATAATCGGAGTTGTTGCAGGACTGGCACTGGGACTGACCATTGCCTTCACCCTGGGTAGAAAAGCCATCAACCGTAAAAGCAGGCATATTCTGAAGGATGCCGAAGAAAAAGCTGAAATGCTCAAAAAAGATAAAATACTTCAGGCAAAAGAAAAATTTTTACAACTGAAAGCAGAACATGATAAGGTTGTTCAGGAAAAAAACAATGAAATAACCAAAGCTGAAAACAGGATCAAGCAAAAAGAAACTGCAATTTCACAAAAGATGGAGGAGTTTCAGCGCAAGCAAAAAGAGGTCATTACCATTAAGGCTAACCTGTCGTCACAATTAGAAATCCTTAACAAAAAGCAATCTGAGTTAGAAAAAGAGCATGTCAGACAAACTGAACTTCTTGAATCGCTTTCGGGTATGTCAGCCGCCGAAGCCAAGGCACAACTTGTGGAAACTTTGAAAGAAGAAGCCCGGTCAGAAGCTATGGTGCAAATCAAGGAAATCATTGACGAGGCCAGACTAACAGCAAATACCGAAGCTAAAAAAATCATTATCGAGACCATACAGCGTACGGCAGCTGAGCATACCATTGAGAATACTGTTTCAGTATTCAATATTGAAAGTGACGAGATCAAAGGCCGCATTATCGGACGTGAGGGCCGTAATATCAGATCACTGGAAGCGCTTACAGGAGTTGAGCTGATTATTGACGATTCACCCGATGCAATCTTATTGTCGGCATTTGATCCTGTGAGGAGGGAAATTGCAAGGCTTTCACTGCATAAACTGGTTACTGATGGTCGCATACATCCGGCAAGAATTGAAGAAGTGGTAGCCAAAACAAAGAAACAGATTGAACAGGAAATCATAGAAATTGGTAAACGAACTACCATTGACCTCGGTATCCATAATATGCACCATGAACTGATCAGGCTTATTGGCAAGATGAAATACCGCTCATCCTATGGTCAGAACCTGCTGGAGCACAGCAAGGAAGTTGCATTATTATCAGCTACTATGGCCGCAGAACTTGGTTTGAGTACCAAAAAGGCAAAGCGGGCTGGTTTGCTTCATGATATCGGAAAGGTTCCTGACAATGAATCAGATTTACCTCACGCATTATTAGGTATGAAGCTGGCAGAAAAATACAAGGAGAAAGAAGATATCTGTAATGCGATTGGTGCACACCATGATGAGATTGAAATGGAAACTCTGATTGCACCTATTGTCCAGGTATGCGACGCCATCTCAGGCGCAAGACCAGGTGCCCGCCGGGAAGTTGTGGAAGCGTATATTCAACGTTTGAAAAATCTTGAAAATCTGGCACTTTCCTATCCGGGAGTCGTAAAAACCTATGCCATTCAGGCTGGTCGTGAACTCAGAGTAATCGTGGGAGCCGACAAAGTTTCTGACAATGAAGCTGCACAACTATCTTATGATCTCTCAAAGAAAATTCAGGATGAGATGAGTTATCCCGGTCAGGTCAAAATTACTGTGATCAGGGAGACCAGAGCAATTAATTATGCAAAGTGATATTGGAAACTTTACTAAATTCAGATCTGACAATATTTTTTAAAAATTACGGTACTGTCAGTCCTGGATTATACATTTGCTTAAGCTAATTCCAGAGCAATTTTTGCCATATCAGTAAATGTTTTTTCCCGTTCAATGGCAGGAATCTCTTCTCCTGTAATCATGTGATTGCTAACAGTAAGAATGGTAAGAGCCTTTCGCTTAAACCGGGCTGCCAGCGTATATAATGCAGCTGCCTCCATCTCCACTGCAAGAATTCCGTATGCCTGCCATAGTGCGTAAGGTTCAGGATGGTCGTCATAATAAAAGGTATCCGAGGTCAGTACATTACCTGTATGAACGTTGATACCTGAATGTCGGGCTACCTGATAAGCTTTGAAAAGCAAGTCGGCATCAGCTAATGGAGCATAGTCCATTCCATTAAATTTTAACCGGTTAAATCCTGAATCAGTACTTGCGCCCTGTGCTAACACAATGTCGCGTACTCTCATGTTGTTGGGGAAACCGCCACAGGTTCCTACACGAACCAGGATTTGTACGTTATAATCGCAGATAAGCTCATGAGTATAGATACTGATAGATGGGACACCCATTCCGGTTCCCTGAATAGAAACCGGTTTTCCTTTGTAAGTGCCTGTAAATCCATACATTCCTCTGATTTCGTTATAACAAAACGCATCTGCCAGAAGATTCTCAGCGATAAACTTTGCCCTGAGCGGATCGCCAGGCAGTAGTACGAAAGGTGCGATCTCACCGGTTTTTGCTGCAATGTGAAGGCTCATATTTTGTGATTCTGTTATCTGTTGATTAATAGATTTTGTAACAAATGGA
Source organism: uncultured Bacteroidales bacterium (assembly GCA_964419945.1). Classification (GTDB taxonomy): domain Bacteria; phylum Bacteroidota; class Bacteroidia; order Bacteroidales; family JAAYJT01; genus JAAYJT01. The sequence goes on from CAYQRU010000015.1 coordinate 11,576, forward strand.
TAATTTGATGCTAACAATGTTCGGGTCAAATAATAAACAGTTGCAGACTTTTATCTTATTACTCAGCTTTCCTGAATCCATTTCCTTGCATTTACAAAGGCTTCAATCCAGGGTGAAACCTCATCGTCCTTTCTATTACCGGGATAGTACGACCATTGCCAGGGATAGACGGATCGTTCAAGGTGCGGCATCATAGCGAGATGCCGGCCATCAGTTGAACAAATTGCTGCGGTGTTGTAATCTGAACCATTCGGATTGCCGGGATAGTCTTTGTAAGCGTATTTTGCAACAACATGGTATCTGCTTTCGCAGCCAGGCAAACGAAACTTTCCTTCACCATGTGCGACCCAGATACCAAGCCGGCTTCCGGAAAGTGACTTTAACATGACAGAATGATTTTCAGTGATATCAATCGAAAGAAAAGCTGATTCGAATTTGCCTGATTCATTGTGATACATTCCGGGTTTCTCCTGATTCCTGGAACTGATCAGGTCTAATGCCACCATTAACTGGCAACCATTGCATACTCCAAGGCTTAGGGTGTTTGGACGGGCATAGAACCGGTCGAGAGTTTGCTTAGCGCGGGGATTAAACAGAAATGCACCAGCCCAGCCTTTTGCCGAACCCAGGACGTCAGAATTGGAAAAACCACCCACAAAGACTATCATCTGCATGTCTTCAAGTGTTTCACGTCCGGAGATCAGGTCTGTCATGTGCACATCTTTAACATCAAAACCTGCAAGATAGAGCGCCCAGGCCATTTCGCGGTCGCCATTTACCCCCTTTTCCCTGATGATTGCCACTCTGATTCCAGTTCTAATCCGTTGGATAGGATCAATACCATACTGTTCGTATTTGCCTGTAAAGAGTCCTGGAAACTTAAATTTCAATGGTTGCTTGTCGAAATTCTGATATCGCTTTTCAGCCAGTATTTTCCCACTCTGGTGCTGATCGAGCAGATATGAGGTTCTGAACCATAGCTTTCTGAGCTTATCAATTTCAACATTTATGCAGGTATCAAAGTTTGAGATAAGAAGGTTTTTTTCAATCGTTGGCTTCCCGATTACGTATGAATGAATACCATTTTCGTGAAGGAAAACACTCACATAGTCAATGTCATTGGTTTGGATTACAACACCTGGATTTTCGCTGAACAGCAATTTTACAGAATCCTTTTCATTCAGAGAATCCAGATGGACTTCCAGACCCATAGCATTTCCGGCAAAGCACATTTCGAGCAGGCACGTTACCAATCCACCGGCAGATATATCATGCCCGGCAATTATTTTATCTTTTTTTATGAGTTCCTGCAGCGCATTGAAAGCCTTTCTAAAATACGATGCATTTATTACATCCGGGCATCGGCTTCCCAGTTTGTTTCTTGTTTGGGCAAATGCACTTCCACCAAGCTGCAGCGGTACACAAGCAAAGTCAACATAGACCAAAGTTGTCAGCAAATCTGCCTGTAAAGCCGGGCTGATTATTTTACAAACGTCCAGGACTTCAGCAATCGCAGTTATGACTACCGTTCCCGGAGAAAACACTGCTGTACCGTCAGGGTATTTTTGAGTCATGGAGAGCGAATCCTTTCCTGTAGGAATATTAATCTCCAGTTCGATGGCAAAGTCGCTGGCAGCTTTAACAGCTTCGTAAAGCCGGCTGTTTTCTCCGGGATTTTTTGCAGGCCACATCCAGTTGGCGCTCAGAGAAACGCCTTGAAGTCCGTAGGTCAAAGGCGCCCAGACAAGATTTGTCAATGCTTCAGCGATGCTGATGCGGGAACCAGCACCCGGATTGATCATTGCGGCAACCGGAGCATGCCCAATGGCAGTTGCTAATCCTTTAATACCCAGATAATCAATGGCCATCACGCCAAGATTATTCAATGGCAATTGCAGTTCACCTGTGCATTGCTGCATGGCAACTTTTCCCGTTACGGAGCGGTCAACCTTGTTGGTGAGCCAGTCTTTGCATGCAACAGATTCAATTTGAAGAACATCTTCGATGTATTCTTCGATGCATTCCATCTGATAATCTAAATCTTCAAAGTCAGAAGGATTTGAATGATCAATCAATGTGGTTTGTGGTGGTTTTCCAAATAAATCACCTACATGCAGATCAACTGGCTTATTTCCGGCTTCAGGATCTTCGAAAACAAGGCGATGATCAAAGCCTGCTATACCAACATGATACATCGGCGCACGCTCCCGCTCAGATATTTTTTTCAGTAAGGGAAAGTCTTTTTGCTTGATTACCAGTCCCATACGCTCCTGAGATTCATTTCCAGCAAGCTCTCTGGGTGAAAGTGTTGGGTCACCCACAGGAAGTTTGTTCATATCAACTATTCCACCTGTGGCTTCAACCAATTCACTGATAGAATTCAGGTGTCCGCCTGCACCATGATCATGGATTGCAACAACAGGGTTTACATAGCTTTCGGTCAAGGCACGGATCACGTTGTAAACGCGTTTTTGCATTTCAGGATTAGAGCGTTGTACGGCATTCAACTCAATCTGGTTGGCATATTCTCCGGTGGCAACTGACGAAACAGCACCTCCGCCCATCCCGATACGGTAATTATCACCGCCCATCACAATAATATAATCGCCAGGCCCAGGTATATCTTTTATGGCATCTTTTTTCTGTGCAAATCCAATACCTCCGGCAAGCATGATTACCTTGTCATAACCATATATTTTTCCTGATTCTTCATGTTCAAAAGTAAGCAAACTGCCACAGATAAGGGGTTGTCCGAACTTATTACCAAAATCGCTGGCTCCGTTGGAGGCTTTTATCAAGATATTCAATGGAACCTGATACAACCATTTGCGCTCATTATGAGCAAATTCCCACTTTCTGGAAGGATCAAGCCTTGGATAGGAAGTCATATACACAGCAGTTCCGGCAAGTGGCAAACTGCCTTTTCCTCCTGCCATACGGTCGCGTATCTCACCCCCTGAGCCAGTAGCTGCACCGTTGAAAGGTTCCACGGTGGTTGGGAAGTTATGGGTTTCTGCTTTCAGGGATAGTACGGTTTCGATGCTTGTAACCACAAAAAAATCAGGCTGATGCTGAGTTGCAGGTGCAAACTGAAAAGCATGTGGACCATGCAAAAATGCAACATTATCGCTGTAAGCTGAAACAATTTTTCCGGGATGCAGGCTCGAAGTCTTCCTGATCATTTGGAAAAGTGTTTCATTCTTTGGTACTCCGTCAATAATAAATTGTCCGTTAAAGATCTTGTGACGGCAGTGCTCAGAGTTTATCTGAGAAAAACCAAAAACTTCGCAATCCGTGAGAGGTCGCTTCATATGTTGGCTGAGTTCTTCAAGATAGTCAACTTCTTCCTTGCTTAATGCCAGTCCGTATTCTGAATTGAATCTTGAAATATCAATTACAGGCTTTAAAGGTTCAGGTTTACGGAAAATCATAAAAGCCTGCTGATCAATTCCTTTATAAAGCTGTTGCAACATTTTGTCAAAATCAATCTGATCATTCTCAACGCTGTAAAACATCTCAATCCGTTCTATTCCGGAGATGCCCATATTCTGTGTGATTTCAACCGCATTGGTGCTCCAGGGTGTAACCATTTCACGGCGTGGACCGATGAAAAGACCTTCAACACTTTCTTTTTCTATTAAAACCGCATTTCCAAAGAGCCAGGTAAGTTTTTCAATTACCTGATCTACGGGTTTTAAAGAGGATGAAACAACGTAAAATAAGGAAGGTTGTGCCTGAAAAAAAAGGATCATGATGCATTCATTAGATTGGCAAAGGTATAGGTTTTGCTATTACACTGCAATATTTTGATATACTGTTACGAGATTTAATCAGGATGTAAATTATGAACACTTAGTATTGTATGACTCCTGCGATAAGGCATTGTGGATTATATTCTGTTTCTGGAATAAGATGTCTTGCCTGTTTCAGCTATATTTGATACGCTACACCTTCCGGATTTTTCACTAATTTTGCAAACTTTTGATTACTGCCGGATTCTATGCAGGGTGATACTCATAAGAGATTCGATTATCAGGTTGAGGCGCAACATGTTGGGCAAATTGAAGTATTGGGCGCCCGCGTTCATAATCTTCAGAATATTGATCTTTCGATTCCCCGCAACAAATTGAGTGTCATAACAGGATTGAGCGGAAGCGGAAAATCTTCCCTGGCTTTTGATACCATATACGCGGAAGGACAACGACGCTACATGGAAACATTTTCGGCTTATGCCCGACAGTTTATTGGACATCTTGAGCGTCCTGATGTGGATCAGATCACAGGTTTAAGCCCTGTGGTAGCTATAGAACAAAAATCTTCAGGCCGCAATCCACGGTCAACAGTCGGAACCATTACCGAGATTTACGATTTTCTCCGCCTGCTTTTTGCCCGTGTATCCGATGCATATTCTTATTCAAGTGGCAAAAAGATGATCCGCTATACTGAGGATCAGATCATTCGACTGATTTTTGAAAAGTACCAACAAAGAAAAATCCTTGTTTTAGCACCCCTGATCAAAGGTCGGAAAGGAAATTACCGAGAGTTGTTGGATAATATGCGACGTCTGGGCTTTTTGAAGGTAAGGGTGGATGGTGAGATGGCAGAACTGAGCTTTGGGATGCAGTTGGATCGTTACAAGATTCACGATATTGAATTAGTCATTGACTATGTGAAAACGACGGAAAAAACACTGAAACGACTTACCCAGTCAGTCGAGACAGCAATGAAACACGGACGAGGCACAGTGCTGATCATGGACATGGATGATCAGCATCTGGAATATTACAGCCGTTCGCTCATGGATCCGTTGTCCGGAATCAGTTATGACGAACCCGAACCAAATACTTTTTCTTTCAATTCACCATATGGTGCTTGCTCCCGCTGCAATGGCCTGGGAATGATCTCAGAAGCTGACATGAGCCGGATTATTCCTGATCCGGGCAGAAGTATTCGTAAAGGAGGCCTGGCACCACTTGGCGAGTTTTGGGAATCCTGGATATTCAAACAGGTGGAAGGCATCCTGAAAAACCAGGGATTCAATCTTGATACTCCCGTTGGTGAATTGAATTCAGAAACGTTGGATAAGATTTTGTATGGAACTCAGGAAATCATTAAAGTGAAAAATGATTACCTTGGTGTGACAAGCACCTATAATCTTAATTTTGACGGCATTATTAACTTCATCTTGAGCCAGGACAATCATACAGGATCGGCTGGGATTAAAAAATGGGCATCTGGTTTTATGAATAAGGTGGAGTGTCCTGAATGTCATGGCACGAGGTTGAAAAAAGAATCCTTGCATTTCATGATTGGAGGAACATCCATTGGCGGGCTGATCAATCTGGATCTAATTCATTTATTGGAATGGGTGAAAGAGGCTATAAATAAAATTGATAAACGCAGGCAAATAATAGCGCGTGAAATTCTCCGGGAAATTATTATTCGTATAGAATTTTTATTACAGGTTGGATTAGGTTACCTTACGTTGAATCGTCAGTCGGGAAGTCTGAGCGGTGGCGAATCGCAGCGCATCAGGCTTGCAACACAGATCGGTTCACAACTGGTCGGGGTATTGTACATTCTTGATGAACCCAGCATAGGTTTGCATCAACGCGACAACCAGCGGCTTATCAAGGCGTTGCAGGATCTCAGAGACCTGGGCAACACAGTCATTGTGGTGGAGCATGATAAGGAAATGATCCTTTCGGCTGATCACGTGGTTGATATTGGACCTGGAGCTGGCCGTTTGGGAGGGAAAATTGTGGCGCAGGGAACACCTGAAGAAATGCGCCATTGTGATACTCTCACATGCGATTATATCAGTGGTAAAAAATCTATCCCAATTCCTGTAAAGCGTCGTGTTCCAAATGGGAAATCCATAGTGCTCAGAGGAGCCTCTGGTCACAATCTAAAGAATGTAGACCTGAAAATTCCTCTCGGTCTATTTATTTGTGTGACTGGTGTCTCGGGAAGCGGAAAATCCTCGCTGATAAACAGTACTTTGTTTCCAATCCTCAATAAAAAATTTTACCGTTCAGACCAGGAACCATTGCCTTTCTATAAAATTTCGGGCATTTCAAATATTGACAAGGTAATTGAGATTGACCAGTCACCCATAGGCAGAACTCCGCGTTCAAACCCGGCGACATATACCGGTTTGTTTGATGAAATCAGAAAGCTCTATGCGCAACTGCCCGGGGCAAAAATCCGGGGGTATAAACCCGGGCGATTTTCATTCAATGTAAAAGGTGGCAGATGTGAAACCTGCAAAGGTGCTGGTGTCAAGGTCATTGAAATGAACTTTCTGCCTGATGTACATGTGCTTTGCGATACATGCTATGGAAAACGCTACAACCGCGAAACACTTGAGGTTAGATTCAAAGCCAAATCTATCAGCGATGTGCTTGACATGAGCATTAATCATGCGATGGATTTTTTTGAGAATATTCCGTCCATTATTCAGAAACTGAAAACCCTTCAGGAAGTTGGACTGGGTTATATCACACTGGGGCAACAAAGTACTACCTTATCTGGTGGAGAAGCTCAACGGGTGAAACTCTCCACCGAGTTGTCCAGGAAAGATACAGGAAAAACACTCTATATACTTGATGAACCAACAACGGGCCTGCATTTCGAGGATGTCAAGGTGTTGCTCGAAGTGTTGAACCGCCTCGTTGACAAAGGCAATTCTATCATCATGATTGAGCATAATATGGAGGTAATAAAAACGGCAGATTACATCATTGACCTCGGCCCCGAAGGTGGGGAAGAAGGCGGATATATAGTAGCCAAAGGAACACCCGAAGAGATTGTAGCACAAAACAAAGGTTACACGGCCGCATATCTGAAAGAAGAATTGCAGATATAATTCTGATTTTTATACTTTTGCAGCATCAGCCAAATGTTGAGGTAGAATCTGAAAATTCAGATATTACATGATTATTTGCTCTTATTAGTGAAGCGATATCAGCATAAAAGAAACTATTTATGATCCTGATTTGTATTTCCGGCAGATGCTGCTGCAACTATTTCAAAACCATTTACGGTAATAGATTAACCAGATTGACTCCATAAATTATTTTACCATTGCATTAAAGCATAACACGAAATTTATTCAGATGAATCACACAGAATTTAATTCCGAAGAGCGTATCAGAGAAGTTTTTAAGCCTAAAGATTGGAATGAGATCAAGACTCACGATTCCTGGTCGGTATTTAAAATTATGGCTGAGCTGGTTGATGGTTATGAAACATTATCAAGGATAGGCCCTTGTGTTTCAATATTTGGTTCGGCACGTACCAGACCGGATCATCAATATTATAAACTGGCTGAAGAAATTGCCTACCTGCTTACAAAAAAGGGATTTGGGGTCATCACAGGCGGTGGACCCGGAATTATGGAAGCTGCCAACAAAGGTGCACATTTTGGTGGTGGCAAGTCTGTGGGTTTAAATATCATGCTTCCTCGTGAGCAAAGTTCCAATCCTTTTATTGATCCTGATAAACTGATTAATTTCGATTACTTCTTTGTTCGCAAGGTAATGTTCATGCGGTATGCCCAGGGCTATATTGTATTGCCCGGAGGTTTTGGAACCATGGACGAATTATTTGAAGCCATCACATTGATTCAAACCCATAAGCTTGTGAGTTTTCCCATCGTTCTGGTTGGAAAGAAATTCTGGGAAGGTTTGATCATCTGGATCAGGGAACGTATGCTCGAAGAGGAAAAAATCAGCCAGCAGGACTTGAATTTGTTTACGTTGGTTGATACCCCCGTTGAAGCGGTTAGAAAAATTGAGGAATTTTATGAAAAATATGCCCTTAAACCCAACTTCTAAAATTCCCGGAAAATAAACCATTACATTTTTCCAATGGAGAAATTACCGGCTGAGAGTTTGATCCTTACACGCATTGATTATACAGGACTGCAAACATTGATAGCATGGGCCAGGGAAGAAGGCTGGAATCCCGGACCATACGATGCTGAAGTTTTCTGGAATACAGATCCTGACGGATATTATGGTTATTATCATAATCAAGACCTGATTGCAGGTGGATCAATAGTTTCTTATTCGGGTGATTTCGGTTTTATGGGATTTTTTATTGTGAAACCCGGAATGCGGGGCAAAGGTGTAGGACGCAAACTATGGTATGAACGCAGGGATTTGCTGTTGAAAAGACTGAAAACAGGTAGCCCCATTGGAATGGATGGTGTGGTAGCCATGCAGCCTTTTTATCGGAATGGTGGTTTTACGCTTGCATTCAGAGACGAAAGACATATGAAGACAGGTGTTCATTTTCAGGTACATCCGGATATCTCTTCCATCACTGATAAAGATATGCAAAGCGTTTTGCTATACGACAAACAATGCTTTGGATTCATCAGATCTCAATTTTTGATTCCCTGGATGAAAATGCAGGGAACAAGGACGTTTAAATTTATTACTGATGGATGTTTAAGAGGGTTTTCCATTATGCGTAAGGTTTTTGATGGCTATAAAATTTGTCCGTTGTTTGCTGACGATGAGTTTGTGGCTGAATCTCTGTATCAGGCATGTCTGAATGCTGTTCCCGGCGAAAAGGTCTTTCTTGATATTCCGGTGACCAATCAGGCTGCCGTACGATTGACCAAAAAATATGATACTGCATTTGTTTTTGAATGTGCGCGCATGTATTACGGAACTCCTCCGGTGGTTGAATCAGAGAAAATATTTGGCATAACCACCTTTGAATTGGGATGATCATCTGTTGTCTAACAGTGCCAGTATCTTTTTTCAGTATTATGTACGTGCCTCTTTAAAAAGCTGGTCACTCAGACTTTGTTCCCGTCGCAGTGTAAGCAAGGTTTGTAACGATGGGGTAATGATCGCTCAGGTGCTTATGTATGGTCTTGAAAGCCCAACTGCTGAAAAAGGGATCATGAAGTATATAATCAATCCGTAATACCGGAAGCAAGCCGATATGTGTACTGCCGAATCCTTTGCCGCTTTCGACAAACGCATCATTTAAACTGCTGGTTACCTGTTTGTAAGCATAAGAAGCGTGAGTATCATTCAGATCGCAGCAAAGGATTACCGGGTGAGGTGACTCATCAATAAGTTTTCTTACTTCGCGCGATTGCGTAGCACGTAATTTCGAAGATTCTTTAACCTTTTCGATCACGTCCCTGAATTTATTGACAGTTTCTTCCTGTTTCTCCGTTGGTGGAATCTCATGAAAAATCAGTCGTTCATCCTCACTGAGCATATTTGATTTAAAATGAATATTGATAATACGAAAAGTGTCAGATTTTATGGCAATATCTGTAGAAATAGCGATGTAATCGAGCAGGTTGCTGAAAACGTGATTGCCGGAATGAACGATAGGAAATTTACTGAAAGTGGCGGTACCGGAAAAACGTTTTCCATGACGCTGATTTGCATGGGCTGTATGGAAAAACGGCAAACCATATTTTTGTGTCAGGGTATCCACGGTATTAAACAATGGGGAATTGTCACTATAAAAATCCTGGAAGCATATGATGTCAGGTGATTCTTCTTTCAGCATCCTGAAGATCATTTTTCTGGTAAAACCTTTTTCTTTGTTGATCCTGTTTCTTCGATCAAAATCTTTCACATTGAATGACATCACACGGATATTTGCGGATGGCACGGGATGATCATCCAGTCCCGAAAATTTCACAAAGCTTTTATGATAATTCCAGCCCACAGCAATGGTAATCAGCGATAGAAACATCCACTTTTTAAATCGCAACAGCCAGTATAAAAAGAATAGTGTGTTGGTAATCAGTATGAACGGATAGGCAAGTCCAAAAAAAACCATTGGCCAGAATGTATCTGGTTCAATGTATGAAGCGATATAACAAAGAAGCATTGCAATTACTGCAATGATGTTCAGAGTCAATACTGTTGCTGAGAAAAATCCGACGATATGACGGCCAATTTTTTTTAAAATCACTTTACTCCGAATTAAATACCTGTAAAGGTGAAAATAGTTTTATTTGCGGCTACTGCTAAAAAGAAACTCTTTTTCTTCCTTACTAAGGCTGTCATACCCCGATTGTTTTATTTTTTCAAGAATTTTATCAATCCTTTTTTGATTTTCAACTTTATGAAAATTGTACTCTTCATCCGTCAAAGGGCGTTCATTGGCGTAAACATTTCTAAACGGTGTTTTATTCTTTTTTCTGAACCGTGTCACGAATTGAGAAAACCGGATACTGCTGAATGGTTTTGACATATCAAAACCTTTTAAAAGAGCGCGAATAAAAATAAATCCCCATAAAGCCCCTCCGAGGTGAGCAATATGCCCACCGGCATTTCCGGAACGGATCATAAAAAAATCTATTACAATACTGAAAAGTGCGATATACTTGATTTTGACTGGTCCCAGTAATAAAAGGTAAATTGTGTAATTGGGTACATAAAAGGAAATAGCAACAACAATAGCCAGTACTGATGCGGAGGCACCCAATGCAAGTGATTCGGGTAGAGCAGTTTCAAAAACAGGAAATAAATTATAAAACATGATGAATACCAACGCACCGGATAAACCTCCTGAAAGATATGTGAACACCAATTGACGGTTATTAAGGTACTGCAGGAAAATCTGCCCAAACCAGAACAACCACAACATATTAAACAAAATATGCAAAAATTCGAGATGCAGAAACATGTATGTAATTAAGGTCCAAGGCTTTGAAAGCAGCGATTCCGCATAAGCAGGAACAGCAAGCCAATTCATAACAAAGTTATCCAAAGCAAATGCTGAGCTGCTTCCGGCTGTTGAAAAAAGAAATACAAATACGCCCAGAAACCTGATTATTATCCAAATGGCAACATTGATTAAAATCAGCACAGGAAGTATCGAGTGACTCCCAAAAAAAGATTTCAGACGTTCAAATATGGTGGTTTGTGGGTACATAATTAAAAAAACTTAGGCTTGTCTTTGTATCGCCAGTAAATGATCAGAAAATAGCCAAATATCATCCCGCCAAGATGGGCAAAATGTGCCACATTGCTTGAAGATCGTGAAAATCCCAGATAAAGCTCAAGCAAACCGTAAAGGATAACAAACCATTTGGCTTTAATGGGAATGGCAAAATAGAGGTAAATGATGTAGTTGGGAAAAATCATTCCAAAAGCAAGTAAAATTCCAAAAACTGCACCTGAGGCACCAACCACATTTGGTAGGTTCAGGTAAAAAATCTTATATTCAGCCACAAAGTCTATAGCACGTTGCAATGCATCGTAATTGCCTGAATTAAGACTAAGTAATTCCACATCTTTTTGAAACCTGAGAAAGTCCAGCCATATTTCCCCAGCAGATTGGGTAACCATAAAGCGGTGATTGGAAATGAGATTGTTCAGTGCCGGAATTCCTGGCTCGGCAAGAAACTGGTTGATTAATGATAAGTCGGGAAATAAAGTCAGGTATATTGTAATGTAATGTACCAGAGCTGCCCCAATGCCGGTGATCATGTAATAGATGAGAAATTTTTTCGGACCCCATAAATTTTCGAGTGCATTGCCAAACATCCATAATGCAAACATATTGAAGAATATATGAGCAAAATTTGCATGCAGAAACATATATGTGATAAACTGATATGGGGCAAATTTTTCTGCGCCAAAATATCTCAGCCCAAACCTGTCGATCAAATCAAGACCTGAAGAACTTCCTAAAGCAAATGTAGCCAGAAAAACCAATGCATTGATTATCAATAGATTTTTCACAACAAGGGGTAGAACCTGAAATCCTGTTGGCCTGTAATATCCGTTGCTCATGAATTCTTATTTTGATTCCTGAAACCGTTTGTTAATCTCATTCAATGTGATGATACGCAGTGTTGGGCTACCATCAGGTGCTATTTCGGGGGCTTTGCTTGCAAATAACTGGTTCACAATTTCCATCATTTCTTCATTTTTAAGAATCTTGCCCGGTTTTATTGCCAGCTGTCTTGCCATAGAACGAGCTAGATTGGTCTTTTTATCACTTTTTAAATCAACAAGATTCTTCTTATAATTATCAATTATCTTTTCCAAAAGTTCACCTGCTGGTTCGTTATCTGTATCTGAAGGGACGCCACTTAATACAAATGTATTTATACCGAGAGGTTCTATGTCATAACCAAGTATTTGAAGTTGCGGGGAAATTTCTCTGAGAATATCTGCATTTGCCGGGCTGAAATGGATTGTTTGCGGGAACATGTTTTGCTGCGATCCTTGCTGATTATGAGCAAGTTTCTCCATCAGCCTGTCATAGAGTATTCTTTGGTGAGCACAATGCTGGTCAATGATCATTAGTCCTGATTTAACTCGGGTTACGATAAAACGGTCATTCAGTTGCATCAACAGGTTGTTGCCGTGAGAAGGAAAAATATTTTCTTCGACATCCTGTTTTAATCCCTCTGTTGCATGTGTTCGCAATATCAGCGATGGCTGGGATGGAGATTCTGATTTATAAAGACTTTTCCAATGGTCGCCAACGGGTAGTTGGGCCTGAAACTGACCTGATCCTGTATGTTGTTTGAAAGGATTGTAATCCGGATCAATTTTAATCTGAGGTTGTTTAGGCGTATATCCAGGGGGTAGCGGAGGAATATCAATTCCTTGCTCTTTGTCGAAATCCAGTACTGGCGCCAGGCTGAATTTTCCCAATGCCTTTTTTACTGACGCTTTCAGGATCGAATATATTACCTGGTTGTAACGGAAATTCACTTCAGTTTTGGTAGGGTGGATGTTGATATCAATGGTTTCCGGATCTACATCAAGATATATGAAGTAAACAGGGTGCGAATCATCAGGGATCAGTTCATTGTAGGCACTATCCAAGGCATGATGGAGATAGGGATTTCGTATAAACCTTTTATTGACAAAGAAAAATTGTTCGCCACGTGTTTTTTTTGCGAATTCGGGTTTTCCAATAAAACCAGTGATACTCGCTTCCTGATTTTTTTCTTCTACCTGTATCAGACGATTCAGGAAATGATTGCCCATCATATTTACGATCCTTTGCTTCAGGTTAGTAGCCTGAAGCACGAAAATGGGACGGTCGTTATTAAAAAGTGAGAAACTGGTGTCGGGATGAACCAATGCCACCCTCTGAAATTCCTCGATGATATGTCGGAATTCGGCAGTATTAGATTTCAGAAAATTGCGCCGTGCCGGAACATTGAAAAACAGGTTCCTGACTGCAATTGATGTACCGGCAGGGCAGGAGCAGGGCGATTGATTTTTAAAGGTGGCACCTTGTATTTCTACCATAGTTCCCAATTCATCTTCATATCTACGGGTTTTTAGTTGTACCTGGGCAACAGCGGCAATGGAAGCAAGTGCCTCACCGCGGAAACCAAGTGTCCGAATGGCAAAAAGATCGTTTGCTTCGCGTATCTTTGATGTAGCATGCCGTTCAAATGCCAGGCGGGCATCGGTTAGCGACATACCACATCCATTGTCAACGATCTGGATCAAAGCCCGCCCGGAGTCTTTAATGTAGAGTTTGATGTCAGTTGCTCCTGCATCAATTGAATTTTCAAGTAATTCCTTGACTGCAGAAGCCGGACGTTGAATGACCTCGCCAGCAGCAATCTGATTGGCTACTGATTCGGGAAGTAATTGAATTACATCGGGCATGAAGAAGGACTTTGACAGGCGTAATTAAAATATTTTGACAAAAAAAATAAAATATATCAGAAGGGCAATTGCTACGAGGTATACCAACATTCGTGTGCCTGTTACTGAGCCTTTACCACGACGCTTTTCATGTCGTTCGCGCCAGGAGCGATGCAGGTTCATACGGATGCGTTCAACGACATCTTTGTGAGAGTTGTCTTCCATTTTTTTTCGCACATTTTCCAGCTCCTCTTTTTGCTCATCGTAATAGAGTGGCCGGTATGTAAAGTCTTTAGGTTTACCCGTTCTAAAAAATGAGATTTTCATATTGTTCTGATTGCTCGAATGTTCATAAGTGTTATTATGATAAGAGTAAAAAGCAAATACCAGGGCAAATGATAACTTATCCTGAACGCTTCAAATGCTTATTCATTGCTCAGGCAATCGCGGAATTGCAAAGATACAGATAACTGGGATTTTTACTCATGTTATTGCTTAATTGAAAAATTGATATATCTTTGTTCGCTTTAAGACAAATCACTTCTGCAATGGTTTAGCAATCGTTAAGATAAATGATTATCAATAACTTACTACAATAAAAACAGTAATTTTCTTTTTCAAATTCAAGCAGGTATGAAAAACAAAAAGCTACTCTTCAATGTGCTGGTGATCGTTTCCAGCATTGCAATTCTCAGTCTAACTGCATCCGACTCGCTAATAAATCAGGTAACTAAACCTCAAATCCCTACGCAGGCAAGCTATGATGCCTCACTTGAATATTTGACATCTATAAGGAATAACCAGGAAACCGGGACAATTGATCCGTCTGATGTGCTCGAAGCTCAGCAGATGAGGTTGAAATCTGTTGGTTATGAACAGGGAATTGAGTGGGAAAGTGCCGGGCCTGATAATTTTGCCGGCCGGACACGTGCCCTGCTTTATGATAAGCGAGATATGCAATACAATACCGTATACGCTGCATCTACAAGCGGTGGAATCTGGAAATCAGTTACCGGAGGAATTACCTGGGAACCGGTTCAGGGAACCGGGAACATCATGAATGTAACAACCATGGTTCAGGCCAGCAATGGCAGAATCTATGTTGGAACAGGTGAAACTTTCCGTGTTTTTCAATATGCTGCATACGCTGGATTTATGGGCAACGGTATTTTTGTTTCATCTGAAACCGGAGATGCTTTCCAGGCTTTGCCTGCAACGGTGCCTGCACAAAATGATACAACTGCTGAGTGGGCCTACATTAACCGACTGGCCATTCATCCAAACAATCCACAGGTTCTTTATGCAGCCACTCAAACCGGATTGAAATACAGCAATGACGGGGGCACCACCTGGATAACCGCAAAGGATACGGCCAATAATTTTCTCAATTTTCCCATTCTTGATGTAAAAATCGGTACTGACGGCATCACGGTAGCCACCGGAAACAGCCGGGTATACATCTCTCAAAACGGGAATCCTGAAACCTTCAAAAACCGGTCCACAGGCACCATACCTGCTGGCCTGCCTTTTGCCGATGTAAGCCGGATTGAAGTTGCACTTGCTCCAGGTAATTCAGATTACGTCTACTGTGTTGTCGCAAGGGGTGGCGCATCTGTCGGACAACTTGAAAATATTTATTTAAGTATTGACCGCGGTGCTTCTTGGCGTGTCGTTGGTCCGGGTCAAAGCACATTATTTTTTAACCTTTTCGGACCAAACAACATCGGTCAGTATGCCAATACAGCCATCGTACATCCTACCAATCCCGATATTATCCTGGTAGGAGGTTTAAATTTGTGGCAGGGAACAAAATTACTCGAAACAGGTTTTTATGAATGGCTCAATAAACTGGGAACTAATCCGGATTCTCCTTTTATTGGATCCAATCATCATGTGTACGCCTTCAAACCAAATGATCCCAACACCCTGATCATTGGAACTGATCGTGGAATTTTCCGGTCCACTGACGGACTTGCCACTTTTCAGAATCTAAACCGTAATTATATTACTGAACAATGCTATTCTGTCGGTTTCAACAGTGGTAAGAAACTTGTTCTGGGTACGCAGACTAATGGGGTACTTTTAATACCTGAAAACGGAAACACGAATGGTTACGCTGAGCGCTTTGATCTTGACGGATTAAATGGCGGCCATGTTTTTATGAGTGTAATTAATCAGAATGCCCTGATTTGGTCAAAAGGGGTACCCACCAATTCTACAGCACAGGAAGTTCCGCTTTTCCGTTCTGACGATTTGGGAGCAACTACCGCCCTGGCACCTTTTACTCCTGTTTCCACAACGATCAACAACATTCTTCCTGCCATGCTTTTTTGGGAAAGTTTTAGTTATCCTCATAGTATTGACAGCGTTACATATTTTGCAGGTGCCACCATCAAAGCCGATAGCACTGTTTGGGCAAGAAGTGCAAATAGCAGATACCCATTTAAATATACCGTTACCCAGGACCTGAATGCAGGTGACAGCATCAGGGTACATGATACGATTGCTTCACGGCTATTTTATGGCCTGCGAAGCACAAATGTTGATTATGATGTGTATATGACCAACCATGGTGTACAATTTACCAGACCGGCTGTCTGGCATAAAATTCTGAAACCGGCCGGCACACCGCATAGTTTTGGAATTTCAAATGATGGTGACTATTTCTGGGTCGGAACAAGAAATGGAAAAGTGTATAGATTGAGCAATATGAACCAGGCCCAGGATTCCCTGACGGCTGCCGTGACCAGCAGTCAGCGTGTCATTATCAGTTCGATCGTTCTTGACATGCCAAACAGGGCTGTTACTTCCATTGCAGTTGATCCTCAGAACAATGACCACGTAATTGTAACACTCGGAAATTATGGCAACGAGGTGTATGTATATCGTTCAGTAGATGCCACCGCCATAAATCCTTCATTTGTACCTGTGCAGGGAGATCTGCCAAAGATGCCTGTGTATTCTTCCCTGATTGAAATGAGCAACCCAAATATTGTGATTTTAGGAACCGAAATGGGTATTTATTCAACTACCAACATTAATGCTGCCGATGTTGTCTGGTTGCCTGAAAATGGTGGAATGGGCAATGTAGCAGTCTTTCAGCTCAAACAGCAGCTTATCAGCAGACCTGCCGTAACGGTTCCAATTGATACTTTGAATAGCGAATCATTCCCCGGAACCGACAATTACGGTAGAATTTATGCAGCTACTTTTGGTCGTGGCATTTATAAATCAAATCATTTCGAAATTGTAGGTATCAATGAATTACCTGGAGGCCGGAAAATAAACCAGACCCGGCTGAATATCTATCCCAATCCTTCCAGTCAGATTGTATTTGTTGACTATGATGCTAAAAATCCCGGCCAGATTGAAATCAGCATAAGTGATTTAAGCGGGCGCATTATTGTACAGCAGCAGATTAAAATACATAATTCAGGGCTTAGCACTATGCCGGTTGACATAAGTACCTTGAAAAAAGGAGTTTACATGATTGTACTCAATAATGGCAATCACACAATCAGCAATAAATTGATTGTAAGATAGATGCTATTAGTTAAGAAAAGCAGCGCCCGGAAATCAGATTTCCGGGCGCTGCTTTTTATCTGGGTAAACGCCAACTCTTGACTGTCATGAGTTACAACAATTCTCACATCATCTTCCTACATCAAACTCAAAATAAATAATTCAACCTG
The DNA here is from genome assembly GCA_964419945.1 of uncultured Bacteroidales bacterium. Taxonomy (GTDB): domain Bacteria; phylum Bacteroidota; class Bacteroidia; order Bacteroidales; family JAAYJT01; genus JAAYJT01. The sequence continues at coordinate 28,881 of CAYQRU010000015.1, forward strand.
ATTTCTTTAATTACTTTATTGTTTCCAACACTGAATTTTGAGGATTCAAATTTGGGTGATGAATACCTGGGATTTTTTCCTGATGAAGCATAACCCTCAACTGGTGCACCTAAAATATTGCTGTCGAGTTGCAAATTAAGGTTTTCGTCATGTACAATCGCAACAGCATAATCACCGGGAGGCAGCATTTCTATCAGAACCACCATGGATGGGTATGTTGTTTCCAGCACATAATACCTATAAACCTTTGTACCATCAGAAGGAAAGCCGATGGATTGGTTGAAAACGGAAATTAACACCTGTCCGTTGTTATTTCTGATATTCGTAATATTCAGTTCTATGCATCCGGTGGGATTGGCTCCGTAAAGTATGAGCGTTGATTTCAGAAGTAAGTATAATAGTGCAAACCTGATTATCATGTTAATAATAACCAGTGAATGACTATTTTGTTGATATTGAAAAATTATTTGATCAATTTCTTGTTTTTTTGAATCGCCTGAGAAATTGCCAACCGCAAACTTTCGGCAGCGCGTATCACCATTTCATGGTCATTGGGAAATGTCAGCGGTTTTGTATTAACTAGTTTCAGAGTTTCTTCGTCAAGAGCTGAAAGATCGCCGATGGCTCTGGCTGATTTATGCTCGAAAGTATTTGTTGTACCTACCGGTTCCTTTTTTAGAATTCGTTGCGGATTGAGCGAAACAAACTCAACGTCTCCTTCAATCACAGAGTATTTTTGCTGTAAGGTTTCAATAATAGCACAGGTTAAGTTAACATACCTGGGAACCCGGATGTCATTCCCGGCAGTATCTTTTGCAACATTTCCCTTACTATCGAGCATGTATTCGTATCCATCCTGTACTCTTTTCTTCACCATCTGATCATCATCTTTAGTGATGTCCGGTGATACATCTATAGTCCTGATATTAACCACAATATAAAAATCAAACGATAGACTTTCATCCAGGTCGCGGAAATAATATTCAACCCATTCACTGTCCAGTTCCTCAGGCTTGATAGTAAGCAGTCTGTTAAGAAAATCCTCCCCCAGATCAATTGGCGTGTGATTCTGAATCATCACCAAAACCCTGCTGATACCTTCGTATTTTGATTTAAGGATCATTCGATCAACATCGCGAAAATTATTGCTGTAGCTTTTGGCTTTCTTAAACTCTTCATGGGCCTGTCTGAATCCTTCCTTGTTTTTCTGATCCATTAACCGTAATGCATTCTCATAAAAGTAATTTGCAGCAGAGTTCCTGGCTTTGATGATTTCTTCATCATAATTTATGTACGGATAGTTAATTACGCGATCCGGAAGACTTAATGGTAAAACGGTACGAACAAGTGTTTGCCTGTATTTCATCTCCGAATAAAGCTTTATTAATTCTTCGAGATTGCGCGGATTGTTCTCGAGTTTCAGAAAGTTTATCCGCTCCATTGTACGTTCATTCAGAACGGAATAAGCCCGTTCAAGTGCCAGAATATCATCGGTGCCCGAAGGATTCTTACGAAGTTCCTTCACTGATTTTTCAAGAGCCGAATCGTAACGGCCATATTGAATCAGTTTTGTAGAAGTGGTGCAACCGCCTAAAATTAAACTAATGATAAGAACCAGGTAGATTGTTTTCATGGTCTGGGTTTACTTTAGACTACTTTTTTCGATTTCAAAAGTAAAAAAAAATGTTTACTCAGTATTACTTGAATAGACATTTACGAAATTGCCATACCTTTGCAGTTTAAATTCGATCTAAATAGAAGCAATTATTATAATTGACTTAACAATTTTAACAAGAACCCACAGTGAACTTACTGCAACTTGATGTAGGAGAAAAGGCCATCATTACCAAAGTAAAAGGACGTGGTGCTTTCAGGAAGCGCATCATCGAAATGGGATTTGTTGCCGGCAAAGAGATCACCGCTGTACAGAGGGCTCCGCTCAGAGACCCGGTGGAATACAACATTATGGGTTACAATGTATCATTGCGCAATTCGGAAGCCGCCCTGATTGAAATAGTCAGTGAAAGAGAAGCAAAAACTGTCGTTGAAAATGGGCTGGCAAGCATACCCGGAGAGCTGTTACTCAGAGAATCAGCGAACAGCAGACAAAAAACAATTCATGTTGCTCTTGTAGGTAATCCCAATTCCGGCAAGACCACCATTTTCAACTATGCTTCTAATTCAAGGGAAAGGGTTGGTAACTACAGTGGTGTGACAGTTGATGCAAAGGAGGCAAGATTCAGAATGACAGATTATGAATATATCATCACTGATTTGCCTGGGACTTACTCACTTACAGCATATTCACCTGAAGAGCTCTATGTTCGGGATTTTATTACTGAGAAATTGCCTGATGTGGTGGTGAATATTGTTGATGCTTCTAATCTAGAACGGAATCTGTATCTCACTACGCAACTTATTGATATGGATATCAAAATAGTTGTTGCATTGAATATGTATGATGATCTTGAGCGCCACGGAGATCAGTTAGATTATATGAACCTTGGCAAATTGCTGGGAATTCCTTTTATACCAACTGTAGCCTCAAAAGGTAAAGGTATCAGGGAATTGTTCAGTACAATTGCCGAAGTATATCATGATCGAGAACCTATGCTTCGGCATATACATATAAACTATGGTGAAACTTTCGAAAAGGCCATTGCCCAGATACAGGATAAAATTAGGGTCAGGGAAAATGACATTATGACCAATCATATTTCTCCCCGCTTTATTTCCATCAAATTACTCGAGAACGACCGACATGCACATGAACTGGTGAAGCAATGTGTCAATGCCAAAGAGATATTCAAAGTTGCAAATGAGCATATTACGCGTATAGAGAAAGAGATTCAGGTGGATACAGAATCATTGATCACAGATGCACGCTATGGTTTTATTTCAGGGGCAATCATGGAAACTTTTAAACCCAGCCCTGAAAAAAAAGTACGTAAGAGTGAACTTATTGACAGGTTTGTTACAAACAGGTTTTGGGGTATTCCTATTTTCATGATTTTCATGTACATCACTTTTTTTGCCACATTCAGGTTCGGACAATATCCCATGGAATGGATCGGGATGGCAGTTGAAAAAATATCAAATATTGTCAATTCAGGCTTATCCGATAGCTGGTTCAAAGATCTGCTGGTTCAGGGTGTTATCGGGGGAGTAGGAGGGGTTATTGTATTCTTACCCAATATTTTACTTCTGTATTTTTTTATTTCTCTAATGGAAGACACTGGTTATATGGCACGGGCAGTATTTATCATGGATAAATTCATGCACCGTATTGGTTTGCATGGTAAATCATTCATTCCCATGGTTATGGGATTTGGATGCAATGTGCCTGCCATTTTATCCACACGCATTATCGAAAGCCGCCGCGATCGAATTCTTACGATGCTGATCAATCCTTTTATGTCGTGTAGTGCCCGTCTTCCGGTATATATATTATTCATCAGTGCCTTTTTTCCAAAATATCAGGGGACTATTCTTTTTTCCCTGTATTTTACCGGAATTCTTATCGCAGTTGGCTCTTCCATGCTTTTCAGTAAAATCTTTTTTAAAAAGCAGGATATTCCTTTTGTCATGGAACTGCCACCATACCGCCTGCCTACACTGCGGTCAATCATCAAGCATATGTGGTACCGGGCTGAACAATATCTGCGAAAAATTGCCGGTGTAATTCTGGCAGCATCCATCATTATCTGGGTTCTTGGTTATTTTCCCCGCCTTTCGGATTCTGTTAAAAATGATCATCAGCTAAGTGAAGGCAATGAACTTGAATTGCAGATGCTGCAGCAGGAGCATTCGTTTATTGGGCAACTGGGCCAGGCCATTGAACCGGTTATGCGTCCACTTGGTTTCGATTGGAAAATGAGCGTTGCTATTGTTACCGGAATTGCAGCAAAGGAAGTTGTTGTCGGAACCCTTGGCGTATTGTATCTTGAAGGCGATGAGAATGGCGAGAATCCCTCCTCACTTGCCGGTAAATTGCAGTTTCAGAGACACCAGGAAGGTGAGCAGGCCGGGCAACCAGTCTACAATAGCATTGTTGCCATGAGTTTTATGCTTTTTATTCTCATTTATTTTCCATGTGTTGGTGTGATTGCTGCTATCAAAAAAGAATCTGGTAGCTGGAAATGGCCTCTATTCGTAATTTTCTATACTTCAACGCTTGCATGGTTGATATCATTTGCTTTTTATCAACTGGCACAAGTAATTACTACTGTGGCTTGATTGAAAATTTGTTGTGATCAACTTTTTATTATCTCTGTTTGCCATCTTATTGCTGTTGCTTTCTGTGAAAAGAGATTATATTTGCAAATTATTTTTGAACTGGGGAGCACATATCTTATGATTGATAAAAAAGCATTTGCCGATGCCTTTACCGGCTTTGATGCTGATGTCATCAATGAGATCATTAACATCTATATCATACAGCATCCCCAGAAATTCAGTGAGATGGAAGACTCGCTCAGGAAAAATGATCTTGAAAAAATCAGGCATGTTGCTCATGGGCTGAAAGGAATTCTTTCGCAATTTTACGCTGCCGAAGGGCAACAACAGGCAAAAGATCTTGAATTTTATACAAAAGAACTGATTCATGCTTACAGGGAAGGTAATGATTTCATGCTAAAGCCTGAAAACCATGAAAAATTGAGAACCATGATTGAAAATCTGAAGAATTCTTCAATACAGGTGATTGATGACCTCAAGGTGATACAAAAGAAACTGTAAATCATTGAATCTTTCCCAATGCCAGTTTTCCATATACCTCAGAATCAATTGCCTCAAGATCGTCAACAGGAATCAGTTACTATTGACTGACTGGCAGAAATATACTTTATCATCTGCCTTAAATCCCGGTTTATCACAAAGATTATACGTATTGAAACGAGCATTTTTATAGCAATCAATAAAATAACCTTATCTATATCAGTTATTCACCTTTCTGATGACAATTCCGAGGCGAATCTATTCATTATACCGACAATTCGATTAATTCCAACGGTTAGGATTAAATAAGATAACCCATATGCTACCAACTACTAAGCAATCAAGAAATTCCTGACAGCTACCTTCAATACACAATACTTGCAGCCGGGAGTTTGTAGATCCTGATGACCAATCCCGGTTTACAAAAATGAATTGTTTTGAGTTCTTATTGCTGTATCTGATCCAACCGGTTAAGACCATCAATAGCTTTTTGATGGTTGACAACAATATTCAGAACATCTTTGTAGTCTTTTCGCGCCTGATCGAAGTTCATCATCATTTCATGGGCAAGACCACGATTATATAATGCATCAGCATAGTCAGGCATGCATTTCAACGCATTGGAAAAATATCTGATCGCATCTTCATATTCTTCATTTTCAACAAGTTGAATATAACCAATGTTGAATAGTGCTTTGTGGTTACATGAATCCACTACGAGAATGCTGTTATACGTTTCCAGTGCCTTGCTGTAACGTTCAATTTCCTGAAAAGCCATCCCAATATCATATAACAGTTCTGTATTTTCAGGTGCCAGCCTGAGTGCATGATCCAGGTAATCAAAGGCAAAATGGTCTTTACGTGCTGCCATCAATAAACCCAGATTATAATACCCGTCGAAAGACTCCGGATCATTGGCAACAGCGACCTGCCAATCGCTGATTGCCTTTGCAGTATCCTGTTTTTCAAGCCAAGCCATGCCACGCCAAAAATAAGCCTTACTGTTATTTTTATTCAATTCCAAGGCTTTACGTAGGTTCTCGAAAGCCCTGGTATAATCTTCAGTATAGATTTGTAGCCTGCCAATATTTACATAAATGTCAGCATTACGGGGCTCTAAATCCAAAGCTTTGTAGAGTGTAAGCTGAGCACGCTCAGCATCGCCCATCATCAGGTAGATATCAGAAAGCGTGACAAAAAATTTTGTATTTCCCGGTTCAAGTTGCAGGCTTCTGTTGACATTGTGCAGGGCATCATTAAAATTCTCATGTATAAGATGATACACCGCAAGATTGTTAAAAACATCAGCATTGTCCGGTTGCTGCTTGGCAAGCTGCATGAGCGAATCCAGCTTATCAACTGTTTTGTTTCCAACTTCTTCACTTTTCTGTGTTACATCACCACTGCATCCCCAAAATACAGAAATCAGGATAACAGAAAAGATTAAAATAATTCGTAGGTTAAACATTAAATATCAGAATAGAGTATTGATCTTTGGATAAAAGAATTTGAAATGCCATGGATTCATCCGGTCTTATATGGCAATCATACAACTCAGTAAAAGTACCCGGCGGAGAATGAATGATAGCAGATACTATGGATTCTGTTCTTTTAAAGAATTCCTGACCTGCTTTTCCAGTTCGTCAGCCAATTCAGGATTATCATTCAAAAGTGCTTTAACTGCATCACGGCCTTGTCCCAGTTTAGTATCGCCATAACTATACCATGAACCACTTTTCTTTATGATTCCCAGATCAACACCCAGGTCAATGATTTCACCAAGTTTTGAAATGCCTTCTCCATAAATAATATCAAACTCGGCCACACGGAACGGAGGGGCAACTTTATTTTTAACTACTTTTGCTTTCGCACGGTTACCTGTAATATTTTCTGCTTCCTTGATCTGTGTTAGCTTTCGTATATCTATTCTGACCGAAGAATAGAACTTGAGTGCATTACCGCCGGTGGTGGTTTCGGGATTGCCAAACATCACTCCGATTTTCTCGCGCAATTGATTGATAAAGACGCAGCAACAGCCTGTTTTACTGATGGTAGCTGTGAGTTTGCGAAGTGCCTGGGACATCAGACGAGCCTGCAAACCGACTTTTGAATCACCCATTTCTCCTTCAATCTCACTTTTGGGAGTGAGTGCTGCCACCGAGTCAATAACAATAATGTCAATGGCACCTGAACGGATAAGGTTTTCAGTTATTTCCAGCGCCTGTTCACCATTATCAGGTTGTGATATCAGGAGGTTTTCGGTATCAACACCCAGTTTCTGGGCATAAAAGCGGTCGAAAGCATGCTCAGCATCAATAAATGCAGCAATTCCACCATTGCGTTGTGCTTCAGCAATAGCATGCAGGGCAAGTGTGGTTTTTCCGGAAGATTCCGGCCCATAAATTTCTACAACCCTTCCACGCGGTAACCCACCAATGCCCAATGCATGGTCGAGTGAAATTGATCCGGTAGAAATTACCGGTATATCAACCAGGGCAGCATCACCAAGTTTCATAATGGTACCTTTACCATACGTTTTATCTAACTTATCCATGGTAAGCTGCAATGCTTTAAGCTTTTCTTTATTAATTTCTTTAGGTTCAGACATACTTTTTATATTTAAGTGATATACTATTTAATGAAACAATAATAGTGTTCTGAAAAAGCGTTCAAAGATAGTAAAAATGGAAAGCTGAAAAGCACATGCCGGAAAATGCATGTTTCAAGACAAATATCTGATACCGGAAAATCAGTTATTCTTTAATGCGTGAGCCTTGTGAAAGTTAATTGCACAGACATCTGAAAGTGACCGGTATTTGCAATCCAATCAGTTGTCAGGCACGGGTATCAAAAATACAAATCTCTGACGCCTTCCTTAATCTTTTCTACTCTTTTCCTGACTTCGTCTGCAAAACCTTTTCTTTCATCTCCCAGTTGCCGGATATTGTTTTCAATCACTTTCCAGCCTTTTTCCCTTGTCTCCTCAGGTGCATAATCTGACAGGTATTCTGCCAGGGTTAAAATTGCGTTGGGTGAACAAAACTTTTTGATGAATCCGGGAACTGAAAACTCCATAAAATGCTCACCTGTGCGCCCAAGCCTGTAACAGGCCGTACAAAAGGACGGAAGATAACCCTGATCGAGCAATTCGTCAATAATTTCGTTGAGTGAACGCGTGTCGTTGATCTGGAATTGCTCTTTGTCAATATCCTGATCATATTTCTGGGCTGCATAACTTCCTATTTCTATTTTTGTACCTCCGTCAATCTGGGAAACACCAAAGCGCATTACTTCACGGCGAACTTCGGCAGGCTCCCTAGCCGTGAGAATCATACCGGTATATGGTACTGCAAGGCGAAGAATCGCTACAAGCCGGATAAAATCTTCGTTGGACACAATATACTTCTTGCTTATATCAAGTACAGAAGCATTTTGGATCCTGGGAAATGAAATGGTGTGAGGTCCAACATTGTAGCAGGCTTCAAGATGATTGGTGTGGCGAACAAGTCCCATGACTTCATAACGCCAGTCGTAAAGTCCGAACAGGGCGCCAATGCCGACGTCGTCAAGGCCAGCTTCCTGTGCCCTGTCAAGAGAAGTAAGGCGGTATTCGAAGTTACGTTTCAAGCCTCCGGGATGATAAATTTTATAGCTTTCAGGATGGTAGGTTTCCTGGAAAACCTGGTATGTGCCAATACCGGCCTCTTTTACTATTCGAAATCCGTCAATTTCTAAAGGTGCTGCATTAATGTTTACCCTGCGAATTTCTCCGTTACCCTTCTTTACCTGATAAACGATGCGAACCGTATGTGCAATGAATTCAGGCGAATAGTCAGGATGCTCGCCGTAAACAAGGATCAAACGTTTCTGTCCATTTTCTTCAAGCGCTTCTACTTCTTTAACAAGTTGCAAATCATCAAGTGTTGAGCGTTTTACTTTTTTATTTGTTGCTCTGAAGCCGCAATACCGGCAATTGTTGATGCATTTATTTCCAACATACAACGGTGCAAATAATACAATGCGGTTACCGTAGATCTTTTCCTTTAGTGTTCGGGCGCCTTGTTTGATTTCCTCAATAAGTTCCGCATCATTTGTATTGATAAGAACTGCGGTTTCTTCCAGTGTTAGCCGGTTTTTTGCCAGAGATTTGGCAATCACTTCGCGAACCCTTTCTTTCGTTGAAGCGGTATTATTTATGAGGTTCCAGATTTCGTCAGGATCTATGAACGGTTGCATCCGCTGATCTTTGATACTATATTTTTCAGGATTGAATTTCATGACTTTGTTAAAACAGGAAATTGGTTCTAATTTGGGCAAAATTACAATTTTTTAAGGTTTTCCCGGGGTTTAAGGCCCGTAATATTTTCTGCATGATCATTTTCTTCCTTTACTGCAATAATTGATTACTTTGAGTAACAGAAGACCCAGTCCGTAATCATCACACTTCTACTGTCAGGTTATCATAAGCTAACCGTATGTATGACGGCAATTTTTTTTCCACTTCTGCATGGAGTCCTAAAAAATGGCTGATATGTGTGAGATACGTCATCTCAGGTTTTAATTTTTCAACTACTTCCACGGCTTCTTCGAGCGAGAAATGTGAAATGTGCCGGGAATTTCGCAATGCATTTATTACCAAAGTTCTGCTGCCTTTCATTTTAACCATTTCTTCTACAGGAATGTAACTTGCATCTGTTATATAAGTGAAATCTCCTATCCTGAAACCGAAAACACTGAGCTTATTGTGCATAACCTCGATAGGCGTGAATCTAACATTATTTACGAGGAATGGTCTGTTGTCAATGCAGTGGGTGACTAGCTGAGGTGATCCGAAGTAACGGGTTTCGTTAAAAATATAAGGAAATTCTACACGTATGGCTTCCAATACTTCTGAAGAACCATAAACATCAATATTTTTATTTAAGATATAGTTGAATGCCCGGATATCGTCTAAACCGGCAATATGATCGCGATGACCATGTGTAAAAACAATGGCGTCCATATCTTCCACATTATTTCGAAGCATTTGTATCCGGAAATCAGGTCCGCAATCTATTATTATGTTACGTCCGTTGATGGTCAGCATAGCTGAAGTCCTGAAACGTTTATCCCTGACATCAGTTGATTTGCAGACAGCGCAATTGCAGGCCACAACAGGAACCCCGATAGAAGTCCCTGTACCAAGGAAGGTTACTTTAATATTTGGTTTTGCTGCCAGGCTCATTTTGTAATTTAATTGAAGTTTCAGGTTGTCAGGATGTTAAGGGATTTATATAAAAGGTTGTATAAATACTCAGATGGCTGGCGTTTAAGCATGCCCGGACAAGAAATACTTTTTGGCACTCAGAGAAAAAATCTGAATTACTGCATAATATATAAAAGAATAACCAAAATAAGTCTCATAAACACCTTACCTTAATAGATTAACTCATTGATTTCTGTTTTGTCCTTGTTTAATTGTATGATAAGTTGATCTGTATCCTTAAAATTCATTTCATCACGCATTCGTTTGTGAAATGAAACCATCATCGTTTCTTGTGAAAGGTCTTCAACACAATCAAACAGGTGAAGTTCAATGACCAGTTGCTGACCATTGGGCATGTGAGTTTTTGTTGGATTTGCCACATTGAGCATACCTCTGAAGATTTTGCCGTTTCCACTCACACTGATTGCATAAACACCGTCAGGTGGTACAAGCTTTACATCCTCATCAATATTCACCCGATAAATTGGTAATCCTGCTTTATCAAGTATGGTTTGCGTCCTGTATAACTCTCCAATAATGATGTAATGATGGTCAAGGTATGCATTGGCGCGCTGAATGCGTCCTTCTCTGATGGCTTCCCTGATTTTTGTGGAACTCACAGTTTCATTGTCAATATCCTGTTGTGGAATTTCCTCAACCTGAAAATTATAGTATTTTCCGAGTTCATACAGGTGTTCAAAATCGCCTTCCCGGTTGTGCCCGAAATGATGGTTAAATCCTATAACCACAGTGTGGGCATGTAGTTTTTTGACCAGTATGTTGCGGATAAAATCAAGAGAACTCATTTGTGAGAACCCGATGCTGAAGGGAATAATGATAAGATTGTGCAGTCCTGCCTTTCTTAATAATTCAATTTTTTCTCGTTGTGAACTGATTAGTCTTAATTCCTTGCCGGCTGTTTCAGGATAAAGCACTTTACGTGGATGGGGATGAAATGTGACCAGCGTTGATTCTCCTCCGATCTCTTTCGCAATATCGTTCAAACGGTTCAGAATAGTTTTGTGCCCGATATGAACACCATCAAAAGAGCCTGTTGTTACAACAGCGTTACTAATTTGCAGTGTTTGGTTCAGGTCATTAAAAATTTTCATGTTGAGAAGTGTAATCCCTTTTTACTTATTTGACTTTTGCTTCTTCACAAAATAAGCAACTTTTTCGAGAGATGTAATCATGTCGTATTCTTCAAGGTAAACGTGGGGAGGAACATTTACCGGTGTTGAAGTATAGTTTAATATACCCCTGATACCTGCCATTACAAGCCTTTCAGTGGTAATAACAGCATCAGAAGGTGGTACGGTCAGGATAGCTATGTCAATATCTTCAGTTTTGATGATTTCACGAAGTTTATCAGCGGGATAGCAGGGAACACCAGCGTAAACGCGGTTTACTTTTTCGGGATCAATATCAAAAGCACCCACGATGGTTAGTTTTGATCTTTTTCCTGTAAAATAATTGATAATAGCACTTCCAAGAAGGCCAACTCCCATGACAATGACTTTCATTCCATAATCAACATCAATGATTCGTGAAATTCTGTTAACAAGGTCACGGACATCATAACCACGGCGCAATGTGCCTGTATGGCCGATCAACATAATATCACGCCTTACCTGTACAGGCGTAATGTGTAGCATGCCGGCCAGTTCATGCGAGAAAATATGTTGTTTACCGTGGTTGAGGTAAGCCATAAGTATGCGGCGGTATTGACTCAACCGCTCGATTGTTTTATCGGGTAATCGTGTTGCTGTCATTGTAAAGTTTGGTTATCATGACTACTTTTTTCTTTTATCAGTTATAATTTGCATATTCAATTCATTATTAACCCTGAATTGCCTGCTGATATTTTTCTTATTTTTTTAGTGTTACAATAAATGTGCTTCCTTTGCCGGGAATGCTGTTTACCATCACAGTTCCCTCATAGAGTTCCACTATTTTTTTTAAAATTGAAAGTCCCAGTCCGCTTCCGGAGATCTTTCTTGTTTGTTGATTTTTAATGCGATAGAAATCCTGGAATATTTTTTCAATTTCTTCATTCTGCATGCCTATTCCAGTGTCGGAAATGGTTATTTCGACGGAATTGTTTTCTTCCCTGATCATACAATCCACGCGGCCTCCCTCGATATTATACTTTACAGCATTTGAAATCAGGTTGTTAAAAATGATTTCCATTTCATCAGGATCGGCAAGATAATTAATTCGTTTTGAGGCGTTCAGGTAGACATCTACATCCTTTTGAATAGCATAAGGCCGGATCGTATCAATGGCGCTACGTGCAATATCGTTAAGCACAACCATCTCTTTTTTCTGAACTGTTTTGCCCGATTCAAGCCTGGTAAGATCAAGCATATCCATAATGAGGCTGCGCATTCCTTTTATTCTTTCGAGCGAACGATCTATCATTTCTTCATAGACGGTGATATCCATACCAGCTTGTTTTTCTTTCATGATTTGCAGGTAACCTTCAATGGCATTGAGCGGAGTCTTGAGTTCGTGCGAAAGGACAGACAGAAATTGAAACCGGATCTGTTTGCCTTCCTTTTTCATTTGCCGTGTCATTCTGCGAAGAAAAAGATGCTTACTGATGTTTTCAACCGTCGAACGCAATTCCTGAGGCGTGAAAGGTTTTGGAATGAAGTCGTGAGCGCCATCACGTGTAGCTTTTACTGCCAGTTCGAGCGAGGCATACGATGTGATCATCACAACAAGCGAGTCAATGTTGTTTTTCTTTATCCATTCAAGCACTTCAATTCCCTGCATACCCGGAAGTTTATTATCGAGCAGCACAATATCGGGTTTGATTTCCCTGATAATAGCAAGACCTTCTTCTCCTGATGCCGCTTCCAGTATCTCGTAATCAATAGGTTCATCCATAAAAGGAAAATCTGCTTTAAAATCCCTCAATATACGTTTGATACCTGACCTGATGCCCGGCTCATCGTCAATAACAAGAATTCTTAAGGTTACCATTC
>CAYQRU010000016.1:0-2120 GCA_964419945.1 uncultured Bacteroidales bacterium
GATAAGACAATTCATCCTGGTCGTTTCCATCATAAGTGCCGCTGCTTTTTTCAATGCTCTTGACGCGCAGCCAAAACCAGGAGATCCTGGTATTGGTGGAGGTGCCGGTGGAGGAAGCAAACCTATCGGTGGAAGTGCTCCAGTAGGAAGCGGACTAGTAATACTCCTTGCCATGGGGCTTGGTTACGGAGCTAAGAAAGTATATGAGGCTCGTAAAGAATTGTTAAACGATTAATCGGTTTCGTACTGGCATTTCCTGCCTGACACCCTGTAAGCCAAAATCCACTTGCAACTCCGGTTGCAGAATGAGTACAGAATTACTTCCCGATAAATTATTAACCCCGTTGGTTTTGAACCAACGGGGTTAATAATTTGTTACAGAACTGCATTGACGCAATATTTCTGAGAGTTTCAGAAGATGAGTACTTTTCTACTTACCATCAGGTCATCGCTCATCATCCTTACGATATATATACCAGCAGGAAGCCGGGTTTGAATACTCCGGGATTCTCCATTAAAGTGCTTTTCATAAATCAATCTGCCGTGCAATTGATAAATGTAAACATTTGCAGTCAGAGCATCTGCAGTGGTAATAATTATGTCTTTCCCTTGCGTGGATATACTGATTTGATTATCATACTGTGGTGTTTGAATTCCCAATACTCCTGACTTCAACAGGAAACGATCCGGATTATCAGTTGGTTGCGATGAAAAAGAATATGAATTTACCAGCATAAGGTCGTGTTCAGCCATAAGTAACAAATCCTCAAGTACTAAAGAAGTAACCAATGAAGGATCGAAAGAAAACTCAAATGTATATGTTCCACTCACCCCAGCCTTGAATGAAAGAGGTTGAACATTGTTAACCGAAGGATTCATAAACAGAATTGATAAATCCCTGTTCCCTGATGTAAGCCAAAGCGATGGAGCCGTATCAACCATACTCATCATTTTTCCGGCACCTCCTGTAGTCTGATCATTGAATTCTATGATCACTTCATCAGCACCATAATTGGGATGGCTTGCTCTGATGCTGATAACAGCAGGATTAATTACGCTCTTTTTGAGCCAGTTATATGCATCATGATGCACACGAATTTGATCTGTCATTTGTAATTCTCCCGAGGATGAGGCAGTTACAAAGAATCCCTGTGCCGGTGGAATGAACTGAGTGACTCCCAATGTACCGACAGAGCCATTACTGATAAAAGCACCATAATTATTAAAAGTATGATTCCAGATATGCATGGTATAGCCTGATCCATCTCCCGGATCATCGTCTGTGAGAATGTCCCGGCTCCAGCCGGTTGCAGCTTTCCAGTCAATACTGCTTACATAAGGATTTCCAATAAGGTTGGAACCAGCATAGATTCCATTACCTGTTTTGGTGACTGAAATACTCTGAATACCGGTATTAAGTATGCCGGTAAATTTTTTAGCTTCCGAATTTGGATCGTTGTACGAAACCAGGTAACCACGGCCAGGAACAAAAGAGTTCCCACCGTTGGCCATAAACCATGTTGGTGGATCAGAGTTATTTTTGTAATTGACCCATAGTGCGTGAGGCTCTGAAAATAAATATAAGGAGTAGTCGCCTGATGAAAAATTGCCTTCTCCGATTTCCTGCGCTGTAACAGGTGATGAAAGTAAATGCCATGCGTCGGCGTTTCCAGTAATAAAACGCTCAGCCGTAGCAGGAACTCCGGAAGTATTATGTATCAAAGACGCAGTACCCGAAGCATCGGATTGTAATAAAAACCCGGATTGGCTGAGAGTACTGGTGGCAGAACCATTGGCTGTCATACTCGCGACGGGACTTAAAGTTAAAGAACCATTTAATAATTTCAGATCGTAGATTTCCTTGTGATCGTTTAATACTACATGATGGTTAATTTCAACGCTCACATCGCTGTCATCCGGGATTATTTCATCTTTCCAGGTTGAAGGTGTGTTCCAGTTACCATCTACAACTGACCGGATGTAATTATACCTGAAATATGCCAGGAAATTATTTCCATTATTGCTGTCGTACTCAGATTTTGCAGGATTATTACCATTCATCCGGGCATAAAACTCAATGGTGTATTCACCGGTTGAAAGACCATTCAGGATGTTGATAG